>CAZWJY010000098.1:0-7096 GCA_964634335.1 uncultured bacterium | reverse complement strand
ATATAGAAGAATACGATACCCTTTCAAGGAAAGGGAAAGTAACAGCCACCATTGAGAATGATTCTAATTCTACTATAACTGGCAGGCTCTTCTTTGTTCTTACAGAGACTGGTATCCATTATAATGCCCCTAACGGTGAGCACATCCATAACCAAGTTATGCTGGATATGATGCCTTCAGCTTCTGGTAAGCAGATTACTATACAGGCTGGGAAATCTATTACTGAGTCCCAGGATTTTGAGATAAAGGATACCATATGGCTCTGGAATGGTTCTCATAAATGGCCCTCCCCTCCGGATACTTTTCATCTGATAAATCCTGATAGTTGTCAGATTGTAGCCTTCGTCCAGAACTATCAGACCAAAGAGATATACCAAGGTGCAAAGGTATGGGTAAAACCAGCCGAGAAACCCCAGCCAGGAATACAGAATCAGAGAGGAGATAGAGAAGTTGTTCTCTCTATAGAGAACCCTGTTAATTCAAAAGTGAGAATTAAGTTTCAGACCCGAACCCAAGGATTTGTAACTCTAAAAGTATATAATGCCAATGGGGAATTGGTATATAACCTTGCAAAAAGATATAACAGAGGAACCCATCAGATATTCTGGAATGGAAAATCTATCCCTCAGGGCATATACTTTATATCTCTCAAGACCCCTGAGTATAGAGTCGTAGAAAAGGTAGTGGTCTTGGAGAGCTCACAATAGAAAGGAGTGAAAGATGAAGAAAACAGGAGAGTTCATCCTTTTAATGGGATTGGTCACAGGTCTATGGGGAGCAAACCCTAAAAGGGCACCCTCTTTTAGTAGCATAGATATTGAAAACAAAAAAGTGGTCCTGGATAGTATCTTAGGGGAGAAAATTACTCTTCTAAACTTCTGGAACACAGCCTGTCGTCCCTGTATAAAGGAGTTGAATATAATGGAGGAGCTATATAAGAAGTATAAAGAGAAAGGGTTTGAGATTATTGCTGTTAACTGTGATGGACCAAAGACCACAAATAGGGTGCGACCCTTTGTTAAGGGGAAGAAGTGGAGCTTTAGGGTTCTCCTTGATAAGGAGAGAAAGATAGCAAGACTGTATAAGGTTATAGCCTGGCCCACAAGCTTCCTCCTGGATAAGGACGGCAATATCATCTACTCTAAATTGGGCTTCACCCCTGGCGATGAGAAGAAGATAGAGGAAAAGATAAAAGAGTTTATCGGGGAGGAGAAATCAGGAAAGGATTAATAGCCCTCCTCCTTCTTGTTTGCGGTCACCCCTTACCCAAACCTCACACCCCTGGGACTGTAGAAAGAAAAGTCTTAGCAGAACTCTTTACTGCCATTGACTGTATCCACTGTCCAGAGGCTATGGAGGCTCTTGTTAAACTTAGGAGAGAACTCGGGGATTCAAATCTGGTAATCCTTGCCTACCATCCCCTTAATAATGACCCCTTTGGAAATTCTCAGACAGAAGAGAGGAAAAACTTTTATGGAATAAGGGGTTTCCCTACGGTAATCTTTGACGGATATAGAAGAGTAGAAGGAGTGAAAGGGAACCCATATATGGATTATAAGAAGGAGGTTGAGGATAGACTCTCAGAGAAAAGTCCTGTAAAACTGAAGTCTCTATTCACTCTGAATGGTGACACCATAAGAGTGACCACTACTCTTATAGTGAAAGATTCTCTCCCTTCAGGTCAATTCTTCCTCTTTACGGTAGTCTTTGAGGATTCTATCCCCTATAAAGAGACCCTGGAGCAGTTTGTAGTCAGGGATATCTTACCTGAGGAACTCTCTTTAAAAGAGGGCGACACCCTGATTCTATCCTATGAAGTTCCTCTCTCTTCAGAATGGGATAGGAGGCATTTAGGAATAGTAACATTCCTCCAGGCTGAGGAGGTGAGGGAGGTAATCCAGAGCACTGAGGGAATTCTCAGTCATCCCTCTTATAATTTTAAACTCATAGTCCCTGAAACTCTAAAAACAGTGAAGGTAGACTCAGAAGCTCTCTTCAATTTCACACTTGAAAATACAGGCTCTCTTGGTGATTCCTTAGTAGTGGATATTCAACCCGATACCTTCCCAGAAGACTGGTTCTTCTCCTTATGCAGTGGTTCTGTCTGTTACCCTTTGCCCCACACCTTATGGCTTGAGCAAGGCGCTTCTCTATCCTCTCTTCATGTGAGTATAACCCCAGAGAGCAAAGGAAGAGGCAGTGTAATACTTCTTGTAAGGTCTATTTCTGATTCATCCCTTTCCCATTCTCAAAGGCTTGTAACCATTTCCCAGTGAAGCTCCTAACCCTTTTAATATTCTGTTCTGGAGAATTTTCAGGATTGAATCAAAGTTCTTTATGGATAGAGGAGCACACCTATCGTGTCTCCTTTCTTAATCGACTATACTTCGACTATATATGGAGTGATTTCCGAATAGGTGGAAGGTTCAGGATAGACGAGTCCCTTAGAGAGGATAGTATTACAGGTGAGATCTTAACTCAGAGGTATCTTGGATATACAAGAGAACCCTTCTCCTTCTGGATGGGAAATTTCTATGAAACCTTTGGTCAGGGACTCACCCTCTCCTTATTTGAGGAAGAGGAATTAAATATAGACAGGAATATCGATGGAATAAAGGGGAAGGTTGAATTTGATAGGTTCAATCTTGAAGCTCTGGGTGGTAGACCCAGAAATGAGAATGGAAAGAGGGAAGACCTTCTTTATGGGGTGGAGGCTTCTCTCTTCCCTTCCTCTTACCTTACTACCCAAGTGAGTTATCTGAGGTTTGATGCTACCAATACACCAGAGGACTCCTCCTTTGGGCTCCCTGTAGAGGAGTGGATAGACCTGACAGGAAAGATTACAACCGGACCCTTTGATATTACCACAGACTATGCTAAGGGTTATAAATGGGGGGAGTATGACTCCTCTCGTGGCTGGGTAGGGGTTGAACAGATGCCTTGCTATGGAATCTACCTCTCCCTAAATCTTGCCCTTTCAGGACTGGGGATAAACTTAGGATACAAGGACTATGAAAATTTGGACTTAAGGTTCAATTCCCCTCCCCCTCTCTCCCATTCCCAGAGGTCTCTGAATGAGGGGAAGGACGAGAGAGGATTTCAGATAGAGTCCCAGTTTACACCAAAAGAGGGTATATTCTTCAATATAGGTTATAGCAATACTTGGGCTAAGAACTCCCCTGACTCCCTCAGCGAGATATACATAGGCTCTGAACTATGGTGGAAGGATAGACTTATCCTCTCCCCTTCCTATGATGTATTGAAGTTTACAAAGGGAAGGGAAATCACTCCATACTTAGGAATAGTCTGGTATCTTAACCCTACTAATACCCTGGAGATAGAGATAGAACATAAGGATAAAGGCTATAGAGAGGATAGGTTAAGCCTCGCCTATTCTTATTCAGGGTTAGTCTTTGGGGGTATATATGAAAATACTACAGACCCTCTGGAATCACAGACCAATTGGTTGAGTGGATACTGTAAGGTAGACTGGGGCAATTATAACTTGGAACTATCCTGGGGAGCTAAACGGAAACACCTCCAATGTATAGGTGGAATCTGCTATTATGAACCCTCTTTTAAAGGAGCGAAGATAGTTTTTACTCTTCGATTCTAATAGAAGCTCACCTCTATATTAACATACCTTGCTTCGAGCCTTCTCGGAGTGACGAGAACAAGGGGGGCTTTCTCTTTTATATAATCCATCACCACTTTAACCTGTCTCTGGGAATAGGCAGCTACCTCTACATTCCTGCAAGAATGCTCCTTTATCAGATTTACAATCTGTTGGAGATATTTTTCACCCATAGGTGTAGGAGTGGCACCTGAGAAGAAGACTCTACTATCTATACTTATTATCCACTTCTGACCTTGTCTTGCGATTACTCCGTTCCATTTTGGCGGTTCTAATATTCTCCTCTGGCTATTTCCCAAAGCATCTGTAGCTTCAATCTCATAAGAGTAGATAGCACCAACCACAAAGAGTCTCCCATCATCACCCAGACCATCCCACTCCACCACTCTTGGTGGTCTACCTGCTCCCTGAATCTTCCTGAAGACTTTCCCTCGCGAATCTGTAATGGTGAGTTCCCAAGATGTGGGCTTACCCCCAATAGGTGGAACTGGGATACTCAGTTTTGTCTTTGTGAGGTCTATAATATCTGTATTTACAGGCACTCTAAGATAATCCGACTGAAGCTTTAATAAACCACTATTGACCCTTTCTAAGCTCTCCTGCAGTCTTGGGTCAAGGACATAGCCCTTACCCAAAAGAGACCCTATTAGGAGGTATTTTTCAAAGTCATACTGGAGGTGGGGTCTGGACTCTTCAATCTTACCTATGTAGGTTGCCTTTACCTCATACCTTCTCTGTATCTCCTCTTCTGTCTCCTCCTGAGCCTGCAAGCTAAACACTCCTATAAACAGAACTATTAAGAAAAGCAGTACTCTCCTCATTAGGTTCCCTCCTTTCTCTTTTTTAAATCAATCGACCCTTTATCGTAGTATGAAGAGGAATTCGATCCAGTCATTCCACTCAGCCGTTGTCTGCTCGCATCTCCACCGCTTTACTGTGCGCTGCACCGCCCTATCCCATTGAGGAAATCCTGAACTGGTCTCCACAATAGTTGCCCTTATATTACCTGAGGCTGCGACATAGAGTCTCAGTCTGATAATCACATTGGTGAGTCCTCTCTTTCTTGCCCAATTAGGAAACTCTGGGAGAACTATACTTGAACGTATAAGAGCCTTTCTCAATCTCTTTCCCATCCTCATCTTTGCCTGGGCTTCTGAAGGTGTGGGGGCAATTTTAGGAGCTTCCTTCTTTGCAGTTACCTGAGGTGCAGACCTGGGAAGGGGTGGACCTTCACTGGAGAGATCCAGAGGCACACCTGCACCCATACCAGGGTAGCCTACTAATCCCAACTGCCCCTTACCTCCTGCAGCTGCCCTTCTCAGTTCTATCGGGGCTTGAGCAAGAATCTCTTCGGTAGATAGACCCGTCTTCCTCCCTACCTTTATTACCTCAGTAAGCCCAGCAGGAGCCTTACTATACCTGTCAAGGTTAATGGTAGCTTGACTCTTCTCCATCCTTCTCGTAAGATCTATAGGAGCCAGAGATTTCTCTTGGGGAAGGGCTACGGGTTGGAAAATCCCTGCCTTTGGGATTATTGGCTGAGCCTTTGGAGGATAGGACTGGTCAAAATAGGAGACCTCGGTAAGCTGGTATTCTCCTACAGGTGCGGGTCGGGGCCAGAAGAAGAATATGAGGAAATAGAAGAGAATAGAAATACCAAACCCTATCCCTAATCTCCTATTGTTAAAGGTATTATCCAAGCCGAGTGGGATATTACTTAAGGCTTTGGGAATGTCCTTAGGGTCGATTGAGTAATGGAAGATATTACTCATTTTTATTCCCCCCTTTTCTTTTTCTTGGTAGCAATAGCTACCCTTTTTGCCCCTGCCTCCTTAACCAGAGAGAGCATATCCAGAACCCATTCATGCAGAGCATTCTTATCTGCCCTGATTACTACCAGATAATAGGGGTCTTGGGATAATTTGCCCTCTACAGCTGTTTTTAATTTCTCCTTGGTGATAGGCTTGTCATCCAAGGCTAACTGGTTAGTAGGAGTGATGGCTATGGTCATATGGTCTTCTGTCTGAGTTTCAGATGTGACTGTCTTTGGCACTGTTACTGTAACCTCTTCATGGGTCATAAGTGCAGGGGCTGTAGCGATGATAAAGAGAAGGACCAAAAGGGCAACTCCTGCTATAAGAATCACATTAATAGTTGCCTTTTTATGAACTCTCCTTGGTGGTGGCATACTAACCTCCCCTTGGTCCTACTCTTAATATAGCTAACTGCCTTGCCCCATGCTGTTTTGCCATATCAAGGACCTCCACTACCTTTTCATGCTTCACCTCTCCATCTGCTGAGATTACCACTCTCCTTTCATAACTTCTCTTTAAGAGTTCTCCTATAAGGTAATCAAGCTTCTCCTTAGGGACAGGCTCTTCATTCAGGATATACTGTCCATCCTTAGTTATGTATATATTTACTTTCACCTCAGTAATATCCTGAGGACCTGCAGCCGCCGCAACAGATGGGGTAGATACAAAGAGTCCTGTCTCCGTTAAAAAAGGCAAGGCAACCATAAATACAATAACCAATGAGAGAGCAACGTCCACTAAAGAGGTAACATTAGCCTCTCCCAGAGGTCTTTGAAGCCTAGGAACCCGTCTTAGCCGCTTCATACCTCCCTCCCTTGGAGGCACTTATCATATATAGGAGCTTTCGCATTAGAGATTCAAGCTCATCCACGATATCCGCAGCCTTTTTGGATAGATAGTTATAGCCCCAAACAACAGGAACAGCAATGATGAGTCCAACAGCTGTGGTAAGGAGAGCCTCAGCAATACCACTGGAGACAACAGCAGGTCCACCAGAACCTGTAATAGCGATGGCATGGAAGGCTCTAATAAGTCCAATCACTGTCCCCAGTAGACCCAAGAGAGGGGATACATAACCTATGGTCCCAATCCCTGCATGGAACTTCTCCAATCTCATCCTCTGTTCTAAGACACACGACTCACACATCTCTGCCAACATATCCTCAGGAAGGTCATAATTTTCAAAGGCAGTCCTCACTATATGAGCCTGAGGGTGGTCGTCTTTCTTTACCAGAGCAAGAACTTCTGTAATTCCTCCTGTCTTGAAGGTCTCTCTCACTTTTTTAAAATAGGCATCGGTGTCCACTTTTCTGGCAAAGTAGAAGATGAACCTTTCGATAAATAGAGCTACAGCCACTATAGCTACGATTAAGAGGATGAACATTACGAAGCTCCACCTGGGATCAAAGATCCCTATTAAGCTTCTCCCTAATATCATAATACCTCCTTTCTATATAATATACCATACCTTTGAGGTTTTGTCAACCCCTTTTTCACTCTACCATAAGAAGAGAATTCTGTCAACCCCCTCTTTACCTTTATTATAATCATCACTTATATTATATATCAATTTATAGTTTTTGTCAACCCCTTATCTTCTCTAAATTAGAAAACTTCACACCTATGAGTCTTATCTTTCTATGGGGAT
>CAZWJY010000097.1:6531-7153 GCA_964634335.1 uncultured bacterium | reverse complement strand
TAAAGCCATGACCCAGAGCTCTCAGGGCAAGTCCTAAAGCAGCAGTAGTCTTTCCTTTTCCATCCCCTGTATATACCTCTATCATTGATTAAGTATAAACCAGATTAAGGTTATGTCAACCATCTCCCCTGAGCTCAGCCTTTAACAGAGGGTTGATTTTTTCTAAAATGGAGTATAATGGAATATGGAAGTTGCTCTTATCGGAGCCGGAAGGGTAGGGACAGCTATAATATCTAAGCTAAAGAGGGATAAGATTATAGGGGTATGGGATATAGATAAGAGGGCTGAAAGGAGATCCTATAAGGTCTTGAATAAGAGATACAGACCCCTCTCCTTAGAAGAACTTGTAAAAAGAGCAGAGGTAATTCTCATTGCTACACCTGATAAAGAGATCGAGAGAGTCTATGAAGAGATTGAGCCTCTCTTAGAAAGAGGCAAGACCCTCATCCATTTTAGTGGAGCTCTATCTTCTAATATCTTTAAGAAAAGATGTATAGGGAAAGCATCAGTGCATCCTGTCCAGACTTTTCCATCCATAAAATCCTCCATAGAGCCTGGCATATATTTCATATTGGAGGGAAATCCTAAATCCCCTCAATTTCCTCTCATATGGAGCCTTGCT
>CAZWJY010000097.1:0-6521 GCA_964634335.1 uncultured bacterium | reverse complement strand
ATCCTAAAGGGATAAAGATAGCTAAGGATTTGGTAGAAACGATGAGGGGAAGAGATATCGTCCTATCCCCTGAGTCAAAACCCTTATACCATATAATGTGTGTAGCAGCATCAAATTTTCTGGTGGGGATTTTAAATTTTGCTATGGAACTCGGAAAAACATTAAAACTAAAACCACAAAAGACGGTAAGGATTCTCTCCCCCTTGATAGAACAGACTCTAAGAAATATCAAAGAGTTTGGCTCTGTTAAAGCTCTCTCAGGTCCAATAGAAAGGGGGGATATTGAAACAGTAGAGAGACACATCCTATCCCTCAAAAGATTCGCTCCTCAATTTATAGACTTCTATATATCCCTCTCATCCTATCTATTATCCATAGCCAGAAGGAAAGGCAGTATCTCAGGCTCAGAAGAGAGAAAATTTTTGAAGATACTTAAGAGAAGATGAATGATATAGAGGAGATACTTAAGAGGTATGGAGTATTGAAGAGAGGGCATTTTCTCCTTACATCAGGTCTCCATTCTGAATACTACTTTGAAAAATTTAGGATACTGGAACATCCAGAACTTGTAAGCCTCTTCGCAAATAGGATAATAGAGAAGTTTAAAGATAAGAAGATTGACCTTGTGTGTGGACCTACCACAGGAGGAGTCATTATAGCCTTTGAAGTAGCAAGACAATTGGGAAAGAGGTGCATAATTAGTGAAAAGGGAGAAAAGGGGAGGGTAATTAGGAGGGGATTCAAAATAAGAGAGGGTGAGAGGGTTCTTGTTGTTGACGATGTATTGACCACAGGGGGTTCAATTCGAGAGACCTTAAAATCCCTCTCCCCCTTTAACCCGGAAATTGTAGGGGTGGCTGTGTTGATAGACAGAACTACTCAACCTCTCATAGATATCCCCCACTTCTCTATCTATAAGAGACCTGTCAAAAATTATCCCCCTGAAGATTGTCCCCTGTGTAAGAGAGGGGTCCCTCTTGAGACCCCAGGAGGAAGAGGTTGACAATCCTGTAAAAACTATTATCCTTAGTAAAGTAAGGAGGAATTATGTCAGGACATTCAAAGTGGGCTCAGATTAAGCATAAGAAAGCAAAGATGGACTTGAGGAGGGGAAAGATATTTTCTAAACTTATAAGGGAGATTACTACTGCTGCAAGGATAGGGGGTGGAGATGTAGCTGCCAATCCCAGACTCCGCTCAGCCATAGAGGCTGCCAAGGCTGTGAATATGCCACAGGAAAATATAGAGAGGGCTATAAAAAAGGGTACTGGAGAACTCCCAGGCACTACCTATGAGGAGCTTGAGTATGAGGGTTATGGACCAGGAGGGGTAGCCCTTATAGTTAGAGTCCTTACAGATAATAAGAACCGAACCCTTTCTGAGATCAGACATATCTTCTCTAAATATGGAGGGAGCCTGGGTTCCACCGGTTCTGTTACATGGCAGTTCAAATCCAAAGGGGTGATCTTCGTGCCTAAGAATGACTACGATGAAGATACTATCCTTAACGCTGCCTTAGAAGCCGGTGCAGAGGATGTAGTCCAGGATAAGACTGCCTACCAGATTACCACCTCTCCTCAAGATTTTGAGAGGGTGAAGAATAAGCTAAGAGAGGCAGGGATTAAATTTGACCATGCTGAGCTTACAAGACTTCCCCAATCTACCGTTCCCCTTGATGAACATCAGGCTGAGAAGGTTCTTAAACTGTATGAGGCTCTGGAAGAACAGGAGGATGTCCAGACTGTGTATGCCAATTTTGATATAGCTGAAGAGGTTATGGAGAAAGTATCCAGGAGCGTAGCTTGAAGATTCTGGGTATAGACCCTGGGCTCTGCGCTACAGGTTATGGGTTTATCGATAAAAATTCTTCCATTATCTCTGGAGTCATAAGGTCTAAATCCACAGAGCCCTTGGGAGAGAGAATAAAAGGGATAACTGATAAACTCAGAGCCCTCATAAGAGAAGAGAAGCCTGACCTTTGTGCTATAGAGACCCTTTTCTTTAAAAATAGTGCAGCAAGGAGTGTCATCCTATCTGCCCATCTCCGGGGCGCCATATTCCTCCTCTTAAGAGAAGAAGAGATCCCTGTTAAGGAGTTTACCCCTGCAAAGGTGAAACTTGCCCTCACAGGTAATGGAAGGGCATCAAAACGTCAAATGCAGTATATGATATCAAAATTATTGGGTGCCGATAAAATACCTACAGATGCTGCAGATGCCCTTGCTGTTGCCTATTGTGCATTAAAAGGGAATGATATCAATAATAAGAGGGAGAATCCTAAATAAGACCCCTACATCAGTTACTGTTGATGTAGGAGGAATAGGTTTCTCCCTATCTGTCCCTCTCTCTACATCCCAGAAGATAGGCGATGTGGGGGTTAATGTTCTTCTCTATACAAGAATGGAACTCTCTAAGGATGGCATCCACTTCTATGGATTCTCTACAGAAGAGGAGAGACAACTCTTCGACCTTATCACATCAATTCAAGGAATAGGGTCAAAAGCCGCACTAAAGATCCTATCAGGTCTTAATAGAGAGGAACTGGAAAGGATTATAGAGGAGAATGATGTAAAAGCGCTCTCAGAGATTAAGGGTGTGGGGAGGAAAAAGGCATCAAGGATAATCTTTGAATTGAAGGGGAGGGTTTTTCAAAAGCCTGAAGTTAATGAGGATGCTATAAAAGCCCTTGTCTCTCTCGGTCTTAAGAGAAATGAAGCAAAAGAGAGACTTAAGAAGATCCCCAATGCAGAGAGTCTCCCCCTTCCAGAAATTTTGAGGCTTGCCCTTAAGAATGAGTGAACTCACCTCTCCAAGACCATTAAGAGGGGAAGAGGTATATGATATTACCCTACGCCCTAAGTCCTTAGAGGAATTTATTGGACAGGAGAAGGTAAAGGATAATTTGAAAGTATTTATTGAGGCGGCAAAGAGAAGAAATGAGGCTCTGGAACATATCCTACTCTTTGGTCCATCTGGTCTGGGTAAGACCACCCTTGCCCATATCGTAGCTAATGAGATGGGTGTAGGGATTAAATCTACTACAGGACCTGTCCTTGAGAGACCTGTAGACCTTGTGGGAATCCTCACAAATTTAGAGGAGAGGGAACTCCTTTTCGTTGATGAGATTCATAGAACCCATAAGAGTGTAGAAGAGTTCCTATATCCTGCATTGGAGGACTTCTCCATTGATATCCTCATAGATAAAGGACCTGGTGCAAGGTCTGAGAAGATTCCCTTGAAGACCTTCACCCTCATAGGAGCTACAACAAGGTCAGGACTCCTCACCGCTCCCCTAAGAGCAAGGTTTGGTATAGTATTCCACTTGGACTATTATTCTGTAGAGGATATATTTAAAATTATCAAGAGGTCTTCCTCTATCTTAAAGATAGAAATAGATGATGAAGGAGCAATGGAGATCGCAAGGAGGGCAAGGAGGACACCGAGGATAGCCAATAGACTCTTAAGAAGGGTAAGGGACTATGCCCAGGTAAAGGGTAAGGGAAGGATAGATAGAGATATTGCCAGATACGCCTTGGCTCAGTTAGAGATAGATGAGATGGGGCTTGACAAGATGGATAAAAGAATCCTATTGGCACTGGTTAAGAAATTCTCAGGTGGTCCTGTAGGTATAAACTCCCTGGCTATGGCAGTAGGGGAAGACCCTGAAACTATTGAAGAGATATACGAACCCTATCTTGTCCACGAAGGCTTTATAAAGAGAACCCCAAGAGGGAGGAAGGCTACTCCATTAACTTATGAACATTTAAAGGTTCTGCCAAAGTCTCAACTACATATCCAGATATAGATGAAGATCATTGCCTTGAATAGAAAGGCAGAGCATAACTATTTTATCTATGATAGATATGAAGCAGGAATAGTCCTTTCAGGAACTGAGGTGAAATCCTTGAGAGAGGGGAAGGTATCCCTTACAGATGGATATGCAGCAGTAGAGGATGGAGAGGTCTTCCTATATAATGTCCATATCTCCCCTTATGCTCAGGGGAGTATCTTCAATAAAGACCCTAAGAGGAAACGTAAACTTCTCTTAAAGAAGTTTGAGATTAAGAGACTCTATGGAAAGACAAAAGAGAGGGGCTTCACCCTTATACCATTAAAGATATATTTTAATAAGAAGGGGATAGCAAAAGTAGAACTTGGGCTATGTAAAGGGAAGAAGCTCTATGATAAGAGGGAAGAGCTGCGAAGGAGAGAGCTCAAAAGAGAGGAGGCGAGGCTCAGAAAGTGGAGGGGATAATAAAGATAAGGGGTTTAAGGAAGAGATTCCCTGTTATTAAAGGTTATAGGGATATACTCCTCCATCCCACAAGGAGGAGATATGTGGAGGCTCTGGAAGGGATAGATATGGAAGTAAACCCTCAGGAGCTCTTCTGCATCCTTGGACCAAATGGTGCAGGAAAGACTACACTCATAAAAATTCTTGCGACCCTCATCCTCCCTGATGAAGGAGAGGTATGGGTTGGAGGGGCAGAGGTGAGGAGGGAACCTGAGAAGGTGAAGAGACTTGTGGGCTTTGCCCTTACAACAGAGAGGAGTTTCTACTATAGACTCACAGGCTTACAAAATCTAAGATTCTTTGCCTACCTCAATGATATCAAGGAGAGCTCTTTAAGAATAAAAAATGTCTTAGAACTTACTGAACTTACTCAGGTAGCCGATAGAAGGTTTGCTACCTATTCAGCAGGGATGCGCCAGATGCTGGGGATTGCAAGAGCTTTACTTGCGGACCCTCCTATTCTCTTCTTTGATGAACCTACAAAAAGTTTAGACCCCATCTCAGCATCTCGGATAAGAGAGATTTTAAAAAGGCTTGTCAGGAGAGAGGGAAAGACTATACTCCTGGCTACTCATAACTTAGAAGAGGCAGAAAACCTTGCTGACCGTATAGCCATACTTGACAGAGGAAAGAGAGTAGCCCTGGGAACTGTATCTCAACTCACCCATAATCATAGATTCTCTCTTGAACAGGTCTATAAGTCTAAGGTGAGTGCTTAGAAAACTATTCGCCTTTTTATACAGAGATTTCCTAATAGCCATAAGTTATAAATTCGGGTTCCTTCTTACTCTTGGAGGCATTCTCTTTTCTACAGCTGGGTTCTTCTTCTTATCAAGGCTTTTTGAGTATACCCCATCCTCTCTAAAAATCTATGGTGGCTATTTCCCTTTTGTAATAATAGGTATAGCCTTCTCTGATTATATGATGACTGCTCTCCATAGTTTCTCCTCAACCATAAGGGAGGGGCAGGTCACAGGGACCTTAGAGGCACTCCTCCTTACCCGAACAAAGGTATCCACAATTGTTCTATTCTCCTCAGTCTTCTCCTTTCTATTCACAACTCTGAGGGTCTTTTTCTATCTACTATTTGGAACCTTATTATTTGGAATCTCCTTTAAAGGCAATCTTTTGGGTGCAATCATCATTTTTATTCTTACCATCATAGTCTTTGCAAGCTTAGGGATAATCTCTGCCAGTTTTATAATGGTATTTAAGAGAGGAGACCCATTAAGTTGGATATTCACCTCAGCCTCTACCCTATTGGGGGGCGTATTCTATCCCATATCAGTCCTGCCCGGCTGGCTTAGGAACTTCTCCTTTATTCTACCTATAACTTACTCTTTGAAAGGGATAAGAATGTGTCTATTGGCAGGTGCAGGCTTAAGAGATATTCTACCCCAGATACTGGTTCTCTCAGGCTTTGTAATAGTTCTCTTCCCTCTATCCTTATTCCTCTTCAAATCTGCGATAGACAGGGCAAAGAAGGATGGAACCCTAACCCAGTATTAGAAAATCATCCCCAAAGGTAGTGAACATCTAAATAATATAGATTCCTTGTTTGGAACTCTAAATTATCATTCTTCAGGTTCCCATGCATCCCATACAATTATTCTTGAACAAGAGACATAATCCCCTTCAAGTCTTCTTAATTGGATAACCACTTTTCCATCATTCTGATACAACTCTTTTGGTAATATCGGTTGCCAAAACCTCCTTACACATCCTGCACGAAATTCCATAGTGTCTTTTATTACACCATCAATATCTAAAAGAGCTTTCCAGAGTGAATCGCTGTCACTTTCAAAATAAATTTCTACCATTATTCCGTAATTTCGCTCCGGATACAATCTGAACAAGAGATAGGTAAGAGAATCCACTCCTATATCTACCTTTCCATATATTTCCTGATTAAAAGCCTTGAAGGTATCTCTATGTATACAGGGAGAAAATCCTTTGTCTGCTCCTCCTCGGATATATAAGGCTGGAATAAGGGGGTATTGATAATTCTTAGATAGATTAGGACTACTGAGAAGCGGAGATGCTGGAAAAGGTTCTTCCACATAGTAGTGCCTTCTATGTCTCATTACTTGGTATTGATTGGTTCCTATCCTTTCTGTCCACAATATAGTGCGATTGATTTCAAAAGGGTCTAAAGGTGAGACCCAGACACTCCCATGAGGATATCTGGAATCATTAGAGCTTCCACTCACATTTTCTATCTCATTTC
>CAZWJY010000096.1:2202-7238 GCA_964634335.1 uncultured bacterium | reverse complement strand
GTGGTATAATATCCTTCCAGACCTTCCTGAGCCCTTACCACCCCCAAAAGACCCTGATGATGGAAAGTCAAGACTGGAAATGCTTCCAAAACTTATGATTGGTGAATGTCTAAAGCAGGAGTTCTCAGATAAAAGATGGATACCTATCCCTGAGGAACTCCAGAACCTATATCTTGCAGCAGGTAGACCAAGACCACTTTTTAGGGCTATAAACTTAGAGAAGAGACTTAAGACAAAGGCAAGAATCTATTATAAGGCAGAATTTTATAGCCCTACAGGTTCTCATAAGGTGAATACTGCCTTAGCTCAGGCATACTTTGCCAAAAAAGAGGGCTATAAAAGGCTCACTACAGAGACAGGGGCTGGTCAATGGGGAACTGCCCTTGCCTATGCCGCTGCCCTTACAGGCATTAAGTGCACTATCTACTGGGTGAGGAGTGTCTATAACTGGAAGGTGGCGAGGAGGAACCTTATGAAGATGTTTGGGGCTGAAGTCTATGCCTCTCCAAGTGATAAGACAGAGTTTGGAAGAAGGATATGGGAGAAGGACCATAACCATCCAGGCTCCCTGGGCATTGCCATATCCGAAGGTTTAGAGGATTCTCTAAAAGACCCAAAGGCTGTGTATTGCTTAGGTTCGGTTCTTAATCATGTCCTCCTCCATCAGACTATCATAGGTCTTGAGACTCAGAAGCAGTTTGCAAAGTTCGGTGACTATCCTGATATTATGATATCCTGTCTCGGTGGTGGCTCAAATTTTGGAGGCTTTGTCCTCCCCTTTGTGAGGGATGTGTTGAAAGGGGAGAAGAAGATAAGATTCATTGCTGTTCAATCTCAGGTCTCTCCAAACCTCCAGGGAGAATATAGATACGACTTCGCAGATTATGCTGAGACTACTCCTCTATTAAAGATGTATACCCTGGGACATAAGATAGATATGAAGCCTATATGGGCAGATGGGCTCAGGTATCACGGCGCTGCCCCTATCCTCTCTCTCTTAAGAAAGCATGGATATATAGAGACCCTGGCTTATCCTCAGAATGAGAGGTATCCCTTTAAGGCTGCTAAGCTCTTTACCGAGACTGAAGGCTTTATCCCTGCTGTGGAGTCTTCCTATGGAATAGCCCATGCCATAGATGAGGCACTCAAGCCTGAGAATGCAGGGAAGGTGATAGCCGTCAATGTATCAGGTCATGGATTTATGGATATGGAAGGATACCAGAAGGTTCTTGGTCTATGAGAGAACTGATTATTCGGGTGAAGGAGATAAAGGGGAGATGTGATGTATATAAACCAGGAGATAGGATAGTGATTAAGGGACCCAGGATAGATATGGAGAAGACAGATGGGCTATGTATCCATGCCCTCCCTTCCCTTTTATATTATGGTCTTGCCTTAAGGGAAGGGGCAGACCCTGTAAAACTTGGACTGTCTACTGTAAATGATAGGGCTTATCTCTCCTGCCCTGACCCTGGTCCCCCTTATACTCAAGGTGGTAATGTGGTCTTTGAGTTCATCCTTGAGGATGCGTAGAAGTCTTCTTATCCTTACCGCTCTCTTACTTCTCTTCTGTAAAAAAGAGAAGAAACCTCTATATACAGAAGGGCATATCCAACCCATCTCCTTGCAAGAAGAGATTGCTACCTCAAGAGAGAATGCGATTGTTAGGGCAGCAAAGAGGGTGAGTCCAGCAGTGGTCTGTATAACTGTAACTCAAGTAAGGGTAGTTACCTCTTATCCCTTTGACGACTTCTTTAGAGACTTCTTCTTCCCTTATGAGTATAGAAAGAAGGTGAAGGGGATAGGCTCAGGGGTAATCATTAACCCCTCTGGATATATCCTTACCAATGCCCATGTAGTGGAGGATGCAACCGAGATAAAAGTCACCCTCCCTAATGGGAGACAGTATCAGGCAGAAATCATAGGGGTGGATAACATTATAGACCTGGCTCTTTTAAAAATCCCTGGGAGTGGATTTCCCTACGCGGTTCTTGGAAATTCAGATAGTCTGATGATAGGGGAGTGGGCTATTGCCCTTGGTAACCCCTTTGCCTTCTTATTGGAAGATACCCAGCCATCAGTCACTGTTGGCGTAATCTCCGCACTGCACCGCAGAGTGAAGTCACAGGATAAAGACTTTAAGGATATGATTCAGACCGATGCAGCTATAAACCCGGGTAATTCTGGTGGACCCCTTGTAAATGCTATGGGTGAGGTTATAGGGATAAATACCTTTATCTTCACTACATCAAGAGGTTCGGAAGGGGTGGGGTTTGCTATACCTATAAATAAGGCAAAGAGGTTCATTAGAGATATTGAGAGGTATAGAGAAAAGGAAGCCTCTATCCAGAAGGTAAAGACCAGAATAGGACTGGAGGTAGCAGAGATTTCTCCTTATCTTGTGAGAAAGTATAGACTTAAGAGAAAAACAGGGGTAGTGGTGATTAGGGTAGACCCAGGGAGTCTTGGTTATCAACTCGGAATAAGAGAAGGGGATGTGATATTGAAGGTCAATAGCAGAAGGATTACAACTGCTGAGGAGTTCAAGTCTGTAGTGGATAGGATAGGACATAGAGTGGAGATGCTGATAGACCGTAAGGGTGGGGAGTTCCATATCTTCTATTACTCCTGATGATTTCCAGATATACCACCCCTCAAATGAGAAAGATATGGGCAGAGGAGAATAAATTTGAGAAATGGCTTGAGGTAGAGAGAGCTGTTGCTAAGGCTCAGGCTAACCTTGGTATAATACCAAAACAGGCTTATAGGGAACTTAAAAAGGCAAAATTTGATATAGAGAGAATTAATGAATTTGAAAAAGAGACCCAGCACGATGTAATAGCCTTTTTAAAGAGTGTGGCAGAGAGTATGGGAGAATACTCAAGATATCTCCACTTTGGACTCACATCCTATGATATTGTGGATACCGCCCTGGCTTTACGGATAAGAGAATCCTGTGATATCCTGCTCTCATCTCTCAAATCACTATTATCTGTTATTAAAGAACTTGCCCTAAAACATAAGAATACTGTGATGATGGGAAGGACCCATGGTGTTTATGCCCAACCCATTACCTTTGGGTTGAAATGCCTCTCCTGGTATTCTGAGATAGAGAGGGATATAGAGAGGATGGAGAGAGTAAAAGAGGTGATGAGCTATGGAAAGGTCTCAGGAGCTGTGGGGACATATTCTGAGACTCCACCAGAAGTAGAAGAGAGGGCTCTAAGGGATTTGGGGTTGAAACCTGAATCTGTGGCTACCCAGATAGTTCCCAGGGATAGGCATGCAGAACTTCTCACCACCCTTGGAATTATAGCCTCAGGTTTTGAGAGGATTGCCACAGAGATAAGGTCGCTACAACGCACAGAGATTAATGAGGTCTCTGAGCCCTTTCTGAAGAGACAGAGGGGTTCATCAGCAATGCCCCATAAACGTAACCCTATAATCTGTGAGAGGATATGTGGACTTGCAAGGGTGGTGAGGGGAAATGTTATCGCTGCCTTGGAGAATATAAACCTATGGAATGAGAGGGATATATCAAACTCCTCAGTAGAGAGAATCATAATCCCGGACTCCTTCTGCCTTATCCATTATTCCTCAGAACGACTTAAGTTTATCTTAAAAAGGGTATGCCAAGAGATGAGGCATATACCCTTGTCCAGAAGTTGTCCTTTAAATCTGAAAAGAGCTTTGAAGAGCTTGCAAGAAAAGATAAGAGCGTGCTTCATTACCTGAAGGAGGAAGAGCTGGAAGAGACCTTTGACCTTAATAGATTCCTTGCCTATGTGGATTATATCTTTAAAAGGAAGGGGTTATGAAGAGAGAATTGCTCTATGAAGGGAAAGCTAAGAGGGTCTATTCCACCCAAGACCCTCTGCTCTTGGTTATAGAGTTTAAAGATTCCCTCACAGCCTTTGATGGAAAGAAGAGAGCAGAACTTAAAGGTAAAGGAGTTCTGAACTGTAAGATATCCTCAAGGCTGTTTAAGTTTCTAAAGGATAAGGAGATAGAGAACCACTTTGTGAAGACTTTAACCGAGAGAGAGATGGTGGTGGATAGGTTGGATATGATAAAGATAGAGGCAGTGGTAAGGAACTGGGCTGCAGGACATATCCTAAAGAGACTGGGGATAGAACAGGGAGAGAAGTTTAAATCACCCATCTTAGAATTCTACTACAAGAGGGATGATTTGGGAGACCCTATGATTAACCTCTCCCATATTAGAGAGCTTGAGCTTGCAACCTATGAAGAGATGGATAGAATCTCTGAGCTTTCATTAAGGGTAAACCAGGAGCTTTCAGGATTCTTCAGGGATAGAGGGATAAGGCTTATTGACTTTAAACTGGAATTCGGAAGAAAAGAGGGAAAGATTCTCCTGGGAGATGAGATATCTCCTGATACCTGTAGACTATGGGATATGGAGACCGGAAAGGTTCTTGATAAGGATAGATTCAGAAGAGATATGGGAGAGGTTTTAGAGGCTTATAAGGAGATATGGGAGAGGATTAGAGAGTAAGTGCTATCCCTTTTAATATTCTCCATATTCACCTCTTCAAAGGTTGATACCCTTAATATTCTCTATACTGGCTGTTCCAATGGTAACCTGAGAGCCTGCCATTGTCCAGGAGCCCCTTACGGTGGTCTTCCCAGAAGAAAGACACTCATAGACTCCTTAAAGAGGAGATATAAGGATATGCTCATCTTTGATACAGGAGACCTCTTTGGTTCTCCTGCTGGTGCTGATGAGTATAGAGACTCTATCTTCTTTGAAGCCTTTAACAGGATTGAGTATACAGCAGTAGGGATAGGGGACCAGGAATTTGCAGAAGGGGTCCCTTTCTTCCTCAAGAGGCTCAAGTTATCAAAGAATCCCTTTTTATCTACAAACCTATATTATAAGAACTCTCTCCTCACACCACCATATCTAATAAGAAAGGTCGGTGATTTAAGAATAGGCATAGTGAGTCTCTTAAATCCAACCCTTTTCTCCTTCTATATAAAAAAGAAGAAGGAAGGTCTACAGGTAGCAGACCCTT
>CAZWJY010000096.1:0-2192 GCA_964634335.1 uncultured bacterium | reverse complement strand
TGAGTGGGCATAATTGTATAAAAACCGATTCACCTAAGGTAATAAACCAGACCATCCTGGCAGGGGCAGGGGCTGGTGGTAAATTTGTAGGATTTTTACAACTTTTGATAAGAAATAAAAAAATCTTTAACTTTTCTCATAAGATTATTCCACTATCCCCTGAGATAGCTGATGACCCCCTGCTTATGAAGATTACCCAGCCATATTTTGATAGAATAGAGAAGTGGAGACCCCGTCCTCCCCCTATTAAGAAGCTGGAAAAATCAGAGGGGAGAAGGGTTAAATTCTTCTATGCACCTGACTGTGAGCATTGTAAGAGGATAATGGAGGACTTCTTACCAGAGATAAAGGTAAAACACCCTGACCTTTATGTAGAATACCTATCCATAGATGAGCCAGAGAATTATAGACTATTAGAAAATATAGAAAAAAGACTGGGGGGTAGACATTATGACATCCCTGTAATAGTATTTGGAAATAGAATTCTTGGGGGAGAGAAGGAGATCAGAGAAAAGCTGGAAGGGTTGCTTGAAAATTCATCCTCGCAGGTTTCCCTTAAAAAGGAGATTGAAGAACCATCTTCTGAGGAGGCTTCTACTCAACTTATCTACTTCTATCAGTCGGGATGTGAGAGGTGTGATAGGACTGAATATCTACTCTCTGCCCTTAAAAAACAGTTTCCTCATCTAAAGATATTCAGATATGACCTCGGTCTATCCAAGAATAAGAGACTTGCAGAGGCTTTTGGGATATTTTATAAAGTCCCTAAGGAGCAGAGACTATTGACTCCTCTAATATTTGTAGGAGGAGACTGGATAGGAAAGGATGGGATAGGCTATGATACCCTGGCTTCTCTAATTAAGAAGAATCTTGGAAAAGAGATCCCTTTTAATAAAATAAAATCTCTCAGCTCTCAGGCAGAGGAGAGTATATTTGAAAGGTTTAAATCCTTCAGTTTTCTCTCCGTCCTATCCGCAGGGTTCCTTGATGGGATAAACCCCTGTGCCTTTACTACCTTGATTCTATTTATCGCTTACCTGAGTATTATGGGGGTGGCAGGGAGGAGGATAACCTGGATAGCCATCCCCTTCATCCTCGCTGTATTTCTTTCCTATCTCTCGATAGGACTGGGTGCTTATAAGATTCTATCATATTTAACCTCCCTTCGGATAGTCTTTAATCTAATCATAGGGGTTACCACTGTAATCCTTTTCTTGTTTGCTGGACTCAGTCTATACGATTTTATAATATCAAAAAGGGGAGAGATAGAGAAGATAAAAATGAAACTTCCTGAAGTGATAAGAAAAAGGATTTCAAAGACAATCATCCATGGTGCACCTCTGGGAGGCTATATCCTGGGTGCCTTCTTAGTAGGGGTATTGGTCTCTCTATTTGAATTTATTTGCACAGGTCAGATATACCTTCCTACACTGGTATTTGTTACAAGGGTGTCCCATCTAAAAGCAGATGCGGTATCCTATTTAATTCTCTATAACCTTGCCTTTATATCTCCTCTTATAGGAGTCTTTCTCCTTGCCAGGTTTGGATTCATAAATGAGCAGACCCAGAAGAGATTCTCCAGATATGTTCCTACAGTAAAATTCCTCACTTTCCTGCTGTTTTTATTCTTAGGAGGATTTCTCCTCTATACCCTTTTGCGATAGATTATCTAAGGGCAATAAAATTACCACACCACAAAATATGGCAATCAGGTCTTGACTTTTTGTATGGATTTTAAGGTGAAGGCGTATGCAAGAAACATAGGGGTTCATCCATCTACGGTCTATAGAAGCTCCCCTAACTCATCTTGACTCTAAGGGAAAAAGATATTATTCTTAAGAAGGGATGATGTTATTAACCTTCTTGCTTATAATCCAGCCTCCATTTCTCCCTCCCCCTCCAGGGACTCAGCCATTAAAATATGGAGACAAGGTTAAAGAGTCTATAATAATAGGGATGACAGATGAGAAAGAAAACAGGGTTACTCTAATAGTATTCTTCAATCCAGAGCAAAGAATAATGCTTATATTTGATTACCCTTTTGAAGAAGGGAGGCTTGCAGGATTTAGGAAAGAGAGAGATTTAACCTATCCTGTATTCTCCACCCTTGATTTTGCAGGAATCCTCCTCCCTCTTCCCCTAACTATGGTAATAGACAAGAATGGGAAAGTTTTACTGATAGAGTATAAAGA
>CAZWJY010000095.1:2166-7326 GCA_964634335.1 uncultured bacterium | reverse complement strand
TGTAGCAGGGCAGACCCTGCTGCAGATAGACTGGCAGAAGAGGAGGGTCTGGATAAACTTGCACTCCTCCAGTATCATACCACAGATAAATATGGAAACGCAGAGACCAGAGCCAGAGCCAACTACTATGGTGTTAGTAGTATACCCAATATGTGGTGGGATGGGACCTTGAATGATGTGGGAGCAGGTTCAGTGAATGATACCTATAATAGATATAAGAGGAGTTTTGAAAAACGCTCGAAAATCCCCTCTCCGGTAACTATAGAACTCTCGGGAAAACTTGAAGGAGAGGATGGTAGTCTGGATGCTAAGGTGGAAGCAAAGGCTGATATCTCTTTATCTCAACTTAAATTGAGATTTGTCCTGGCTGAGAATAAGGTGGATGAGTATAATCATGTGGTAAGGGATATACTCCCTGATGAGTCTGTCTCCCTATCAAAGATAGGAGATAAGGCAGAGGTGCATAGAGACTTCACCCTTAAGCCTGAATGGGATATATCAAATATGGAGTGTGTAGTCTTTCTCCAGAGTGATGCGACCAAGGAGGTGCTGGGAGCAAAAGGAGAGAATCTGTATGATATGCTTGGGATAGAAGAGAAGACCTCAAAACCTATCTCCTTAAAAATAGCTACAGTGGTAAAGGATAAGAGTCTTGTCCAATTCTATCTCCCCGCTTCTCAATATATCTCTCTTAAAATCTATGACGCCATGGGCAGAGCGGTTAGGACTCTTTTCAACGGTAAGATGGAATCAGGCTCCCATTCCTTTTTATGGGATACAAAGAGAATGGCATCTGGTATATACTTCTGTGTCCTTAAAGGCGAGAATTCTTTAAGAAAGGAGAAGGTCACGGTTATTCATTAAACAGGACTATATTGACATTTCTTGACAGCCTCTAAACTATGAGTATAATCCTTAATGGATAAATCCCAGCTTATAGAGGTTATAAAGAGAGAAAGGGTTGAGGCTTTAAGACTCTGGTTTGTGGATATCCTGGGTCAGTTAAAAGGGTTCTCTATATCTATTGCAGAACTGGATAGGGCATTGGAAGAAGGGATAGGCTTTGATGGCTCTTCTGTAGAAGGATTTGTGAGAATTGAGGAATCAGACCTCTTAGCCATTCCAGACCCTGACACCTTCTTTGTTCTTCCCTGGAAGGTCGGGGGAGTTATCACCGGGGTTATGCTCTGTGATATCTATTATCCTGATGGGAGTCCTTTTGAATCAGACCCCAGATATGTATTAAAGAGGAATCTGAAGAGGTTGTCTGAAAGAGGTCTTACCTATTATCTTGGACCAGAATTGGAGTATTTCTATTTTCCCAATGATTTTACTCCCAGCCCCTTAGATAGAGAGGGATACTTTGATATCTTCCCCTTTGATGCTGCATCCAGTGCCAGGGAAGAGACCTTCAGGGTTTTAAAGAAAATAGGGATAGAGGTAGAAGTGCTCCATCATGAAGTTGCTACATCCCAGCATGAGATAGATTTCAGGTATAAGGATGCCTTGAGGATGGCAGACCAGCTTGTCATATCTAAGGCTATTACAAAAGAGGTAGCGAGAAGGAATAACCTCTATGCTACCTTTATGCCTAAACCCATAGACGGAATAAATGGGAGTGGTCTCCATACCCACCAATCCCTTTTTAAAGGGGATGAGAATATCTTTTATAAAGAGGATGATGAGTATAACCTATCTGAGATGGCTAAAAGGTTTCTTGCAGGTCTATTAAAACATTCCAAAGAGATAACAGCTGTAACAAATCAGTGGGTCAACTCCTATAAAAGACTTGTTGTAGGATATGAGGCACCTGTTTATATCTGCTGGGGGAGGAGGAACCGTTCAGCCTTGGTAAGGGTCCCTGCCTTTAAACCCCAAAAACCTGAATCCTGTAGACTTGAGTTCCGTTCCCCTGACCCTGCCTGTAACCCCTACCTTGCCTTCTCCTGTATGCTTGAAGCAGGTATGAGAGGAATAGAGAACGGATACTCTCTCCCAGACCCTGTAGAAAAGGATATATATGCTATGCCTGAAGAGGTGAAGAGAAGTTATGGTATAGACTGCTTACCCGATAGCCTGTATTCAGCTATCTTAGAGATGGAGAGAGGGGATGTGGCAAAGAGAGCATTGGGAGATGTGGTCTTTGAGAAATATATAAAAAATAAGAGAGCAGAATGGGAGGCATATAGAACAAAGGTCACAGATTATGAGATAAAAACTTACCTGCCAAAACTTTGAAAATAAACCTTAAAAAAGTTAATCTTTTAGATTAAAAATATTGACAAAATTGATTTTTGGATTATAATTTTTAATATGGGTAAAGTTATAGGGAAGTGTCCTGTATGTGGGGGGAGGGTTTACATCTCTGAGCTTAGGTGTGAGGATTGTGGGACTAAAGTCTCTGGAAGGTTTGAGCTGGATAGGCTCTCCCAGTTACCTGAGGACCTCTATAAATTCCTCTTAGTCTTCTTAGAGGCAAGGGGAAATATTAAAGAGGTGGAGAGGAAGTTAAAGGTCTCCTATCCTACAGTGAAGAACAGGCTGAGTCAGCTTTTAAAGGCTCTGGATATGGAAGTCCCCCCTATCTCTCCCTCTGAGGTGATAGATATGCTGGAGAGGGGGGAGATTACAGCAGAGGAAGCAGTGAGGTTAATAAAAGAAGGGAGGAGGTGATGGATGAGAGGATGAGAATCTTAAAGCTTTTGGAAGAGGGAAAGATAACAGCAGATGAGGCGGCAAGACTCTTAGAAGCACTGAAAGGGGAACCACACTATAAGGGTCCATCCTTCTGGGCTTCTGGTCTTGCCAAGACCATAACAGATGCGGTAACTTCTTCTTTAAGAGCAAGCTTTGGAGAGGTTGGTTCAGAATTGAGGCAGACCTTTAAAGGGAAAAAGATGGTAGGGATATCTTCTGTCTCCGGGGATGTAGATATAAAGGGATGGGATGAGAATAAGATAGAGGTCTCCTCCACAGGGGGCTGGCTTAGGAAGATTAGGGATGAAGATGATACCCTCTCTATAAAGGAACTTTCAGGAGACCTCTCCTTAAGGGTGCCTACAAGGATAGACCTGGACCTCTCCTTAGTATCAGGGGATGCAAGGATAGAGGGGTGTGAGGGAAAGATATATTTAAAGACGGTATCAGGGGATATAGAGCTTTCAAGGGTAAGGGGTCAATTTACCCTGAAGAGTGTATCCGGAGATGTCCAGGGAGAAGGGATAGAGGGAAAACTTGAGGTGGAAGCTCACTCAGGGGAGATAGGGATAGATTTTGATAAGGTTGAGGATATAAGGGTAAAGGTGAAGACAGGGCATGTGGAGCTTACCATCCCCCAGGATAGTTCTCTAAGGCTCGAGCTTGAGACTGAAAAGGGGTATATAGACTGCGACCTTCCATTAAAGGATATCAAAAGAGGGGAGGGCTATCTTAAAGGGATACTGGGTAAAGGAGAGGGAGAATTGAGAGTGAAAATAGAAGAGGATGGGGATATCAGGATTAGAGGAAGGTAAACAGGTGCTCCAGTATTCCGGGGTTCCAGTGCTCCTGTGTCTTGTGCATTTTAAAAGGGGGTGTTATGTTATCAAAAATCATAAAAGGGATAATTATAATCCTCATAGGTCTCTGGATATGGCTATCCAACCTCGGATACCTGAGCTTCTCCTTTTCAAGGGACTGGCCTGTCCTGATTGTGATTATAGGCATACTCATCCTGATAGATGGGATAGCGAGATATATAAGGAGGCATAGATGAGAGGGATAATCTCTGGAATAGTTATCCTCTTAATCGGCGTATGGATATGGCTCAGCCATTTTGGTATATCCTTCATCTCTTTTAGAAGGGACTGGCCTGTTTTAATAATCCTCTTAGGGGTCTGGATAATCCTGAAGAGCAAAAGGAGGAGGCTCAAGATAATAGAGGACTTGGAGAAGGGGAAGATAGATGTGGAAGAGGCGATTGATAAACTGCGGAGGTCAAGATGAGTGAGGAGAGAAGGAGAATTCTAAGGCTCTTAGAAAAGGGGAAGATAACTGCTGAAGAGGCAGATAGACTCCTCTCAGCCCTTGGAGAGGAGAAAGGAGGTAAGACCCTGAGAGTGCTTGTCTACAAGCCAGGGAGAGAGAGTCCAAAGACAAGGATAGAGCTCCCCCTATCCTGGGCAAAATGGGCTCTCAGATTCATTCCTCAAAAGGAACTAAGAAAGAGGGGGATAGAGCCAGAACTCCTCACAGAGGCAATCACCAAGGACCTTAAGGGAAAGATAATAGATGTGGAGAGTGAAGAGGAGAAGGTGGAAGTTTATATTATTTAGTCTTCAATTCTGGTAAGGAGCACTTTCCTATCCTTAAAGAGACCTTCTCTTAGGAGATGGATAGCCTGCAAGGTGACATGCTCTCCTCCAGGAACCGAACCTTTCTGCAAATGTATCAGACCATGGCATTCTCCTATCCCTATCCATTTCCCTTTTAGAAGGTCTCCTACCAAGCTCCTTAGCCTTCTTCCTTATGAAATTTAGAAGTTCTTCATCAGAATACTTATACCTTGCAGAACGATACCCCAATCTCTGCACTATCTTTTCATAAGAGCCAAATACTTTAACCACTGTTCGGCAGTAAGGGAGCTTAGGGTCCTTCTGTATCTCTCTAAGTTTTGGAGGGCGTCCAAGCCTTTTTGACAAGACCTTCAATCTCTCAAGAAGGTCCTTAGGCTTAAGAGAACCCTTGTATACTTTCCTTTTAGGAATTTCAAAACCTATCAAGTGGAGAGCTCTCCTCCAGGAGCAGAATCGTCTCATATAGACTTCGCTGGAAGGCATATTAGGGTCTCTATCTATCTCTCTCCTGGAGGGTGCCCTCTTTAGCTTAGAAGCCTTCCTCTTTAACATTTCAAGAAGCTCTTCGTCTGTGTATCTATGAACCACAAAAGGGTATCCACATCTTTTAGCTACTTCCTTATAAGAACCAAACAGTCTCTTAATCACCGACATACTTGGAAGCTTGGGATTATTCTCTATCTCTTTATGCATAGGAAACCTTCCCAGTCTCCTTGCCCATCTCTTTAACTCCTTTATTATCTCCTTAGGTCTATAATTTTTATTACTCATAGAATGAATTTAGAAGAAAAATTTTATCTGTCAAGACTAAACCCATAAATTATGA
>CAZWJY010000095.1:0-2066 GCA_964634335.1 uncultured bacterium | reverse complement strand
GACTTGACAGAGAGGAACTTACCTCTATACTTGAAAAGTGATACCATTACTCTTCTCCTTAACTCTATTAACCCCAGAGATAGAAGCGGTGAAGATAGATATACCCCCAAAGATAGATGGTATGATTGAACCCTTATGGAGAAGAGGGGATTCAGCTACCCACTTCACTCAGATTGAACCACGGGAAGGAGAGCCTGCTACTGAAAAGACGACAGTCTACCTATTATATGATGATAATAACCTTTACATAGCTTTCAGGTGCTATGATAAAGAGCCTAAAAGGATGGTCTACTGGGTAGAACCGAGAGACCATGCCTCAGGAGAACAGATTCTTATTATCTTATCTCCATTCAGGGATAGAATCACAGGCTATGGTTTTACAGTGAATGCCAAGGGTGTTGAGGGAGATATCTATATCTCCCATGATGGGAGGGTAAGGGATGCTGATTGGGATGGAGTATGGTATGCCCGGGCAAGAGTCACAGATAATGGATATAATATTGAGATGAAAATCCCTTTTAAGACCATAAGGTTTGACCCAGAGATCAATGAGTGGGGTATAAACTTCTTAAGGGTTATTGGGCATAAGCAGGAATGGGTAGCATGGGCACCTCTGAAGAGAAGTGAGGGGATAAGAGTCTCAAGGTCTGGAATCTTAAAAGGGATAGAAGTAAGGAGAAGGGGACTCCATTTAGAGTTCTATCCTGTAGGATTCATAAGATATGATAAGTTTGAAGAGGAGAAATTCTCTTATAATGCAGGAGCGGACCTCGACTGGTCCTGGACAGCAAAATCTTATCTCTCCCTTACTTTCAATCCTGACTTTGCTCAGGTGGAGGCAGACCCCTATAAAGTAAACCTCTCAAAGTATGAGACTCATTTCCCTGAAAAGAGACCCTTCTTTACTCAAGGGGCTGAGTATTTCCGTAGTCAGGAAGAGTTCTTCTACTCAAGAAGGATAGGAAAGAGACTCCCTGATGGACAGACAGTCCCTATACTCGCGGGTTCAAAATTTACAGGAAGGTTTGGAAGATATGAGATAGGAGTATTAGAGGTCTACTGCCCATCTGTAAGATATCTCTACCATCTATATCCAGATACCCTTGTAGAACCCAAGAGTCTGTATTCAGTTCTAAGGATAGATAGGAGGATTCTTAAATACTCAGATATAGGTCTTCTATATGCAGCAAAGGACTGGGAAAGGGGCTACCAGAGGGTATTCAATATCTCAGGGGTTTACAGGAAGAGGAACTTGGAGGTATCCTTAGTAGGGGCAGGGGTTCTAAATACAGATACAGCCCCTGGATACTATGGCAATTTCAGGACAGAGTGGCAGGGGAGAAACTGGAATATCTATGGTGGCTATCTAAATATAGATGACGACTTTGAAATCTCCCAGATAGGTTATGTGCCCTGGAAAGGGACGGAGAATCTGGACATTGGGTGTGGTTATACATTCTATGAAAAGGGGGTATTTAGAGCCCTCTCCCTTGGAGGATGGGGATACACTGGAAAGGAGTATACAGACCCGGGTTATGAGCATGGCTTTGGATTTAGCCTGTCTCCATACTTTAGGAATAACTGGTATCTGAGTTTCAAATTGAATAGGTATCATAGCTATGATGAGATGGACACACTCTGGTATAACTCTTTCTATATCAACCCATCTCTTATGAGTGACAGGACAAAACCTCTAACCGTAAGTGTTGAAGGAAAATACTATACCCTTTTATACAACTACTGGAGAGGATGGCTTGCGCCCCAGGGTTCAATCACTGTTACCCTTGGCTGGACACCAAATCCCAGCCTCTCTCTCAATCTCTCCATATACGATATCATTGAATTTGACGAGGATAAAAAAATATTTGCGCACGATATCATCCTGGAGCCCAGATTCTCCTATGCCTTAAGAAGGGATATGTTTCTCTCATCCTATATGCATCTCATATCTATGGTAGATAAGGATTTCGTCTCCCTGAGCGACAGGACAAAGAAATTCTCCCCCTTTGACATAAACTCCTATGATGGGGCAAGGATAGGTATACTCCTATCCTGGAACTTCCTCC
>CAZWJY010000094.1:0-7350 GCA_964634335.1 uncultured bacterium | reverse complement strand
AATATTGATACAAAAGACCTCCCCAATGGGGTATACTTCCTTCGGCTCAGTCTTTGCCAGAAGGAGGGATACCCAATGAATTGGGCAACTACAGAATGGGGATATCTTCCTGAGCTGAAAGTTGCTATTTTGAACCTGCCACTACAAAGGGGTTGACAAAATATGATGAGAGACTATAATTTTAATTATGAATAGACCCTTAATCCTTTTCTTTTCCCTGGTAATTTCGGGGATTGCAGGAGAGATTCAATACACAGTGAGTTTTAGAAAAGACGACCTTTCATTTACAAAGCTAAAGGGCTATGATATTGTGAGGCTAAAGGGCTATGGATTTACTGAGGAGGTAGGTGCCCCTCTACTTCCCAAAGCGACCCTTAGAATACTCATCCCGCCAGGCTCAGAGATAGTAAATATAGAGGTGATTTCAAAGGAACAAGAAATCCTGCCTGGTGAATACCTCATCTATCCAAAACAGCCGCCAAGACCCATAATTCTATCCCATAAACCTCCCCCCTGGGTAGAACCAAACAAGGAGATATATTCTAAAGCCCTGCCCTATCCTCTTAAAATAGCCGAACCTTCTCATACGGGAAATATGGGAGGATATAGGATTGGAGGTATCTCTCTCTATCCACTCCAGTATATCCCTGTTGAGAAGAGGCTCATCTTCTATTCAAAGCTAAAACTGCGGATCACTTATAAAGAGAAGGTCTATCCTGTATTTCCAAGGACCTCTGGTCAAAGAAACCTATTTAAGAACATAGTCAAAAAGCTGGTAGTAAATCCTGAGTATATTGAGGAGTGGTCTCCTCCACTCAGAAGTAGGTCTCGTTCGCTACAACTGCCTCCTGATACTGTTGAGTATGTGGTAATCACCTCAAGCTCTCTTGCCTCTGCATTTCAGCCCCTTATTGATTGGAAGACGAAGAAAGGTGTTCCTGCAAGGGTAGTGACCCTTGACTTTATCTATGCACACTATTCTGGGGTAGACAGTGCTGAGAGGATAAGGAATTTTATAATTGATGCAAACCTGAATTGGGGCACTAACTGGGTTCTCTTAGGCGGGCAGTGCGATTTTGAGAACCTCCAGGAGATAGTTCCGAGAAGGGATGTCTACTACCTCTCATCCGGTGTTGGGTATTATCCTGATGAAGATACTATCCCCTCAGACCTCTATTACTCTGACTTAGATGGAAACTGGAATTTTGATGGAGATGGGGTATGGGGGGAGAGAGAAGATAGCGTTGACCTCTATTCTGATGTCTTTGTGGGAAGGGCACCCTGTCTTACTGTATCCGATGTAACGAGATTTGTAAACAAAGTCCTTACCTATGAGAAGAATCCTCCTCTTGGCTATCAACCAAAGATGCTTCTACCTGCTTCCTACCTGTTCCCTGGTTATGATGAGACCCAGTCTCAGGAGGTGATAGCCAATATCACGCCGGCATATTGGCAGGATTCAAGGCTTTATGAGCAATATGGGAACCTCTCAAGAAGAGCAGTGATTGATTCATTAAATTCAGGCTTCGGTCTTATTCACCATGTGTCTCATGGAAACGCTTATGGGGTTAGTTATCTTTCAAGTTCAGATGTCGATACTCTTTCAAATGATAATATGCTTGGTATCCATAATGGTATAAGTTGTATGACAGGGGCTGTAGACTATGTTTCCGGGGGAGACTGCTTTGCCGAACACTTCCTAACTGCACCCTATGCAGGTGTGGCAACAATTATGAATTCAAGATACGGGTGGGGAGACCCTCCTTCTATGGGTCCATCAGAAGTTATTGACACTTCCTTCTATTATCAGATATTCTTAGGAGAATATGCTTCCCATTACCGTCTTGGTGTTGCCCATGCTGTATCAAAGGATGCCCATGTGGCTGGTATTAGCTGGTTCGGTATCTGGCCCTGGTGTATATATGAGTTAAACCTGTTCGGTGACCCAGAGATGCCTGTATGGACGGATATCCCGGATACTATGGTGGTAAGCCATCCACCCGTTATCTCTCTGGGAACCCATAATTTTACAGTCACTGTCCAGAACAGAATGGGAGAGCCTATAGAAGATGCCCTTGTCTGTCTGATGGAGGATACCCTTGTATATGAGAGAGGATATACAGATGCAACCGGAAGTGTTACTCTCACGGTATCTCCACCAATGCCCGGAACCTTATGGGTAACCACTACTGCCCATAACTACCTCCCTTATGAGGGCTATGCCCTCTGTATCTCAGAAGGTCCTTATGTGGGTTATCAGAAACATCTAATAGACGATGACGCAATTGGTGGAAGTTCAGGGGATGGGGATGGGATGGTAGAGCCAGGAGAGACTATTGAGCTCAGTCTTTGGGTAGAAAACTATGGTAATCAACCCGCTTCAGAGGTTGAAGGGGTAATATCCACCAATGACCCCTTTATTACAATTACAGATAGCCTAAAGTCTTATGGGGATATCGCATCCAGAGATTCCGCAGAATCCCCTTCTCCATATATCTTTACAGTAGACTCCAGTGCTCCTGACCAGCATTGGGTTACCTTCGATTTATCCTGCAGAGATATTCTTGACTCTTTGTGGGTATCCCACTTCAATATCTTAGTGGGATACTTCAGTAGAGTCTCTGGATATGTAAAGGAGACAGCAGGGGATACAGGAATACCAGGTGCAATAGTTACCTATTTCGGACCAACTTTTGGCTCAGATACTACAGATTCAAATGGATACTATGAGGTCTCAGGCCTGCCAAGCGGTTCTTACACCTTTATCGCATCAGCAGAAGGGTTCTTTCCAGAGACAGTTTATGTATCTCTACCACCTGATACCTCTATAGACTTTATCCTAAAGGTTCCTGAGATAGAGGTAATACCAGAGACCCTTGGGGTATCCCTTGATATTACTGATACAACCTCCCAGATAATGAAGATTTATAACAGAGGGACTGATACCCTCACATTCAATATAGGAGAGTCTTCCCTACAATCTCCTCTTTTAATAAAATCATTGAGGCATCCTACAAAGAAGGTCCTCTCGGTCTCTAAGCTGGATAATCCTAAAGAATTGAAAGAGGGCATACTTAGACTGAAGAGAGGGAAAGTTTCATCCAAGAGAGCGACTCCCCTTGCAGGTAATTATGTCGGTGACCATTTGGCTTTTGGATTAACAGATTATGGAGAGGTTATACCCTTCCAGTCTCCTATTGGAGCGATACATATCTTTGATTATTCTGGATATACTATATGCTACAATGATGGAACAGACCATATAGAATGGGCTGGATATGGAGACAGGGAAGGGATAACCCCTATCTCCTATACTGAGGTAGCGAATGATGCTGATAAAGCGATTATAGATGTGGTTACTCAGACCTCTGGAGGTCAACTTGAGATATCGCAGAGATTTACTTTTGATAAGCATGACAGATTTGTCAGTGTGAATACAAAAGTGAGGAATATTACTTCTACTCTTCTTGGAGATGTTGTCTTTAAAATATGGGCTGACTGGGATATGGATAATGACTCCCCGGATGATGATTGGGATTACGACTCTACCCATAATATGGTCTATGCCTCTGATATCCATTATGGAGCAATAGGAGGGGCTAAGCCCCCAGATTATAGAGACATCCGTGGTTGGGATGACTTTTATAGAAGAGAGACTGATGAGGACTACCCTGATGGACCTAAGAAAGATTATGATGGTCTTGAAATTCTCCATTACGAGTTGGGTTCCATCTCTCCAGGAGAAGAGAAAACGTTAAGTTTTGCCTATGGAGCTGGGGATGACCTATCAGAGCTTCAGGCTGTTATGGAGAGGGGGATAGATGCTGTTATATGGCTGTCCAAGAGTCCGGCAAAAGGCAGGGTCCCACCCGGAGATAGTGTAGAGGTTGTTGTCTCTTATGACCCATCTTCCCTTGAGCCAGACTCTACTTATAAGGGATGGCTTAAGATAAATAGCAATGACCCTGACGAACCTACAGTTTCTGTCCTTTGTTCCTTAAATGTAACTGCTAACTATTATGTGGAAGTGACCCCTAAGTATCAAGATTCCACAGGTTTTATAGGTGATACACTGTGGTATAGGTTAGATATAAGGAATAGGGGAGAGAATACTGACTCCTATGATTTAACTGCTTCTGGCAATAACTGGTCTACCACATTCTGGGATTCTACAGGAACAAGTCAGATTACAAATACTGGAAATGTTCCACCAGGCTCCTCAGTAGGTATAATTGTGAAGATAAACATTCCTGAGGGGATATCTAATGGGGAGATAGACACAGTCAGTATCTCTGTGACCTCTAATGCAAACCCTAATATTTCAGATGAGGCATATATTAAGACAATGGGAGTGGTAATGTATTCCATACCCTTTGAGGATGGTTTTGAAGAGGGGTTGGATAAATGGCTATTGTCAGGCACCAATAACTGGGCTATCTATACAGGGACTGGTCAGTATGGGACAGGCGGTGCGTATGAGGGAGACTCAGTGATGGTGATGACTTGTAGCCTCTGTGTAGACTATTCTACCTCCTACGCAGACCTCTATCTTAAACTCTCAGGTGAAAGGGATGTAGTGATTGACTACTACTGGAGGACATGGAGCCTTTCTGGCTTGGAAGGTGTATGGCTTGATATATACGATGGAGAATGGCATCTTGGAGTTGATTCTCTTACAGGAGAAGATACTGACTGGCAACATGTCCATTTAGACCTATCAGGATATAATATGATAGATGGCTTTATAGTGAGATTTAGGGGATATATGGATTGTGAGGAGGCCTATGATGCTGTCTATATAGACAAGGTTAGAGTCTATACCCCTGAGTTTGGTTCTGTTGCAGGGACTGTAAAGGATGCGGCTACCTCGTCACCTATTCAGGATGCAGTTGTAGAGGTTAAAGGGAGTGGACTCTCTGATACAACCGATGCCTTTGGAAATTATCAGATAGATAATATTGAAGTGGGGATATATGATATCGTCTGTAATGCCTCAGGTTATCCACCAAAGACTGCTCATAATATTTCAATCATTCCAAATGATACAATAACTGTAGACTTCTCAATGACAAGACCTGATATTGAGGTAACACCAGATAGTCTTGGAGTAGTCCTTGCTCCTGATGATACCGCTTCTCAGATAATGAGGATTAAGAATAGAGGAAATGATACACTTACATTCAATATCCGTGAGTCTTCCTCGCCTTTTTATCTGAAAGCAGTGGCATTGCAATCAAGGAGTCCCAAGAGTCTCTTGCACACCCAGAAGAGGATTGGCAAGTTTGATAAGCAACTTTCCATAGTATCTTTAAAAAAGAATACCCTTAAAGTCAAAGGAAATAACCAAATTCCTACTGGAGCCTTACATCCTCTGGCAGGCACTTATACTGGTGATTACTTACACTTTGGACTAACTGACTATGGTGAGATTATGCCATTCCAGTATCCGGTTGGAACAGACCATTTACCGTATTATCTCTCTGGTTACACCGTTTGTTATAATAATGGTATGGACCATATAGAATGGGCTGGATATGGAAGCCGTGAGGGAATAATTCCTGTGTCCTATACTGAAGTAGTGAATGATGTTAATCGGGCAATCATTGATGTTGTTACCCAAACGAGTGGAGGCGAACTTGAGATATCTCAGCGCTTTACTTTTGATAAGCATGATAAATTCATCAGAATAGATACAAAAATAAAAAATATAAGTGGGACTGATCTTACAGATGTTGCTTTTAAAACCTATGCTGATTGGGATATGGATGGTTATATTCTTAATAACTGGGATTATAACTCTACTCATAATATGATTTACGCCTATAATATCCATTATGGAGCGATAGGAGGGGCTAAACCTCCAGATTACAGAGACATCAATGGTTGGGATGACTATTATAGAAGAGAGACTGATGAGGACTACCCTGATGGACCTGTTAATGATTTTGATGGGCTTGAGATTCTACACTATGAGCTTGGATCTCTTCTATCTGGTGAGGAGAAATCTCTACGCTTTGCCTATGGAGCCGGGGATGACCTATCCGACCTCCAGGCTGTTATAGAAAGAGCAATCGATGCTATAAAATGGCTCTCTGAGAATCCTACATCAGGTAAAATTCCTCCCGGTGATAGTATTGATATCATTGTCTCTTATAACTCATCAGACCTTGAGCCAGATTCTACTTATAAGGCTTGGCTTAAAATAAATAGTAACGACCCTACTGAGCCTGTCATCTCTGTTCCTGTAACCCTTATTGTATCGAAGCGTAACCAGCCACCAGTAGTTGGTCCATTGCCTGATACCTCCTTCCTTGAGGATGACTCCCTTATGCTCGATTTAGATGACTATGTAGAGGACCCGGATGACCCTGACTCTTCACTCACCTGGACTTATTCTGTCTATGGAACTTCAGGAGGGGAGGTCATTCCTGCTGAATATACCTTAGGAAATTTGACCCTGTATCTCTCACCAAAAATAGAAGAAGGTAAGAGAGATTTAATCGATTTGAGTAGAAAACCTTTCCATAAGCTAAAGATTTCAGGAAGAGCTGATGTTAAATCCTTTCATTTCATAAAAGGCATTAGATACAAAGAAAAGCTTCCTGTAGTTTTAGAAGATGGTCCTATCTATATTGAGATTGATAGTCTTACCCATATAGCTACTATGAAAGCAGATCCCAACTGGAATGGGTCATTCAATGTTATCTTTACTGCAACAGACCCAGGAGGTCTATCAGACAGCGATACTATGTTTGTAGAGGTGGTCCCTGTCAATGACCCTCCTGTAATTACTGATTGGGGTCCTCCTTCTCCTGATACTGTTGAAGTGAGTGATACCCTTTACATAAGTGCAGAAGACATTGATAATGATTCCCTTATCTATATATGGAGTGTCAATGGGACTGTAGACAACTCTGCCCAGGATACATTCTATATCTATACGCCTACCAAACCAGGGGTGGATACAGTAATTTCTATTGTGAGTGACGGTGAACTTGCAGATTCAGTAGAATGGATAATCATAGCCCAACCAAAGGGAATAATGGAGTATGGTCGAGAACTTCCGAGAGTTTTCTCTCTCTCCCAGAATTCTCCAAACCCCTTCAGAGGTTCTACAAAGATTCTATACACGATTGCCTTCACAGGCTCTCCTAATAAGAAGTCTTATGTGATGCTTAGGGTCTATAATATTACGGGAAAGCTCATTCGCACCCTTGTGGATCAGGCAGAGACTCCTGGTTATTATAGAGTCATCTGGGATGGGAGGGATGATTACGGAAGGAAGGTTCCAGCAGGGATATACTTCTATAGGTTAAAAGCAGATAGTAAAATAATAGGGACTAAGAAGCT
>CAZWJY010000093.1:2850-7472 GCA_964634335.1 uncultured bacterium | reverse complement strand
TTCTCCCCTCTGTAGGAGGAATGATAGAGAGGATAAGTCTAATAGTAGTGGTCTTTCCTGCACCATTTGGTCCTAAAAGACCAAAGACCTCACCAGATTGGGCAGTAAAACTTATATGGTCCAAAGCCAACACTTTGGGAAACTTTTTGGTCAATTCCTCAACCCGAATCATTTTTTAAGATACCCGACAGATTTAAGTATGTCAATAGCAAATCCTTCTCTCTATTGACAAAAGGGATAAAAGAGAGTAAATTTCATCTATGTGTTTCAGGAAGGGTTTATTCATAATTCTTGGTCTGTTCCTATTAGCCTTACCTGCTATTTCTGGAGTAAGGACTATTGAGAGGAAGATTGTAAAGTATAAACTTGATAATGGAATTACCCTCCTCATCCTTCCAAAACCTGATGTCCCTGTCATCTCCTTTATAACTCGTGCAAAGGTGGGTGCGGCTAATGAGACAGAGGAGTACTATGGGATTGCCCATATCCTCGAACATATGTCCTTTAAAGGAACCAGAGATATTGGGACAAAGGATTATAATAGAGAGAGGATAGCAATGGCAAAAGAGGATAGTATCTTCTCCCTTATCTTAGAGGAGAAGGATTCTTTAAGATTGGATACCCTTAGAAAGGCTTTTGAAAAGATAAAGAGTCAAGCAGAGAGTCTTGTCATCTCAAATGAGTTTGGTGAAATCCTTGAGAGGGAGGGAGGGGTATCCCTTAATGCCTCAACAGGATATGATGGCACCAGTTATTACTTAAGACTCCCTTCAAATAAGCTTGAGCTCTGGATGTCTATGGAGTCTGAGAGGTTCATCTCTCCTGTGTTGAGGGAGTTTTATACAGAAACTCAGGGTCCTATCGCTGAGGAGAGGAGGATGAGTGCTGAGAACTATCCACCTGGAAAACTCTATGAAAGATTTCTCCTTACCGCCTTTCCTAAGAACCATCCCTACGGTCATCCTATAATAGGGTTTATGGATGATATCCTGACTGCCACAAGGAGAGAGGCAAGGGACTTCTTTCATAGGTATTATGTCCCTTCCAATCTCATCCTTTCAATAGTAGGGGATGTAGAACCGAGAGAAGTCCTGAGGCTTGCCAAGCTCTACTGGGGAAGGATACCCAAGAGAGAACCTCCACCCCCTCCAGAGGTTCCAGAAATCCCAAAGGGGGAGAAGAGAGTGGAATTGAGATTAAAGGCGCAGCCAAGACTTCTTATAGGTTATCATAGACCCTCTGTAAAAGACTCTAACAACCCTGTCTATGATGTCATAGCCGATTATCTGGGAAGAGGCAGAACCTCTCTCCTTTATAAGAGTCTGGTAAAAGAGAAGAAGATCGCAACTTATGCCTATGCCTCCTCTTCTGTGCCAGGAGATAAATACTCCACTCTCTTCTTCATCTCAGTAATCCCAGCCCCAGGACATACAGCAGAGGAGTGTGAACTTGCTGTCTATAAGGAGATTGAGAAATTGAAAAGGGAATCAATACCTAAGGAAGAGTTGGATAAAATAATTAAAAGAGCAAAGGCAGATATATTCAGATACTTAGACAATGACCTATTTACTGCTATGCTTTTAGCTTACTACGAGGATGTCTATGGAGATTACAGAGAACTTTTTAGATATATAGAAAGACTTGAAGAAGTGACCCCTAAGGATATTCAGAGGGTAGCTAATCGACTCTTCGTTAAAGATAATAGGGTAGTAGGGAGTATCATTACTTTAAAGGAGGAGAAATGAAGAGAACGGGCTTCAAGTTTGCTAATCTTTACAAGACTAAAGGACTTGTGCCAAAAATGTCATTGCGAGGGAGTGGAACGACCGAAGCAATCTCCGGAGCATTGAAAATAAAAAGATTGCCACGCTCCCTTTGGTCGCTCGCAATGACAAAAGCAGGTTTTGGCATAGGCTCTAAAGTCTTGCCCTACATCTTAATTAGCACAACCTTTTGCTTTGCCCAGAAGAGCTATAAAGAGCTAACTTTCCCTTCACTCTGTGAGATAAAGGTACCAGAGGTAAAAGAGGAGAAATTATCCAATGGGATGAAGCTTTATCTAATTGAAGACCATCGCCTGCCTATCATAAAGGTCTGGGCACTTGTTGGTGTGAGAACACTCTTCGACCCTGCTGAAAAAGTGGGTCTGGCAAGGATTACAGGAAGAGTCATGCGAACAGGAGGAACCAAGAATCTATCAGGAGATGAGATAGATGAGAGACTTGAGGCGGTTGGAGCTTCTATCTCTGGTTCGATTGATGAAGATTACGGAGAGTTTAACCTGTGGGTATTGAAGGAGAATTTTGAGGAGATCTTCCCTATCTATGTAGATATCTTAAGAAATCCGAGTTTTGCAGAAGATAAGATAGAGCTGGCAAAGAGAGAACTTAGAGATGAGATAGCCAGACGCAACGAAGACCCTTATGATATCGCCCTGCGAGAATATAGGAAGCTTATCTATGGAGAGACAAGCCCATATGCCAGAACTGTGGAATACTCTACAATTGATAATATTAAAAGGGAAGACCTAATAGATTTTCATAAAAAATACTTCCACCCAAATAATATACGCTTAGGAATTATAGGAGACTTTGATACCCAGGAGATGTTGAATAGAATAGAGAGATTCTTTAAAGACTGGAAGCCTGAGAAGATAGAATTCCCGAAACTTCCCAGAGTAGACTATAGATATAGATTCAGTCTCAACCTTGCCCATAAGTCTGGTCTCACTCAAACCACAATCCTTATGGGACATATTGGAACAATCTTAAAAAACCCTGACTATCCTGCCTTAAGGTTAATGAATGAAATACTCGGAGGAGGGTATGGTGGAAGGCTCTTTAAGAATGTCCGCTCTACAAGAGGGCTTGCCTATATGGTATATGGCTGGTATGGTGCAGAGTGTGACCATCCTGGTGTATTCTATCTTGGGATTCAGACAGCCTCAGACTCTACCCTTCCAGCTATAGAAGCCATAAAAGAAGAAGTGGAGAGAATAATGAGAGAAGAGGTAACTGAAGAGGAGCTAAAAAGGGCAAAGGATAGCTATCTAAATTCCTTTGTCTTTAGATTTGATAGAAAGGAGGAGATTCTTCACAGGATGATGGTCTATGACTACTATGGATATCCCAGAGATTTCTTAATAAGAATAAAGGAGAAGATAGAGAAGGTGAAAAAGAGGGATATCCTAAGGGTGGCAAGAAAATATCTCCACCCTGATAAACTTGTAGTCTTAGTTGTAGGAGATTCAACAGAGTTAAAAAGTCAACTTGCCCACCTGGGAAGAGTCAATATAATAGACATTTATAGGGCTGAAAAGGAAGAGATTCCAAAGGCTACAAGGGATGCAGAGAGAATGGCAGAGGAGATTTTAAGAGCAGTAAGAGAGAAGTATGGAGGGGAAGGGAAACTCAAGAAGATAAAGAATATTATTATCAAGGGTGGAGGAATTCTGAAGATTCAGGGTATGGATGTCCCTATATCAGGAGTATCAGCCATAGTCTTTCCAGATAAGGTTTGGCAGTCTACAGAGATGATGGGGAGTAAGGTTATAGAAGTTTATATAGGGAGAGAGGGTTGGATCAAGAATCCTCATAGCACTCAGGAGGTGAAAGGGAGGAGTGAACTTCCTGACCCTATCTTTAGAAATCCCATAAACCTTTTAAAAAATATAGAAAACCCTGATTATACCTTTCAGTATATAGGGGAAGAGGATGGGCTGAAGGTCATCCTTGCAGTCTATAAAGGGGAACAGAGGATAAATCTCTTCGTGAACCCTTTAACCCATCTCATCTCTAAGACTGTGTATAAAGGAGATACTCCAGAGGGTCCTGGAGAGATAGAGAGTATATTCTCCGATTATCGTGAGGTGGAGGGTATCCTTATGCCCTATAAGATTAAGGTGAAAGTGAGAGGGGAAGATTTTGAGGATTTAGAGATAGAGGAGATAGAGGTCAATGGAGAGATAAGCCCAGAGTGGTTTGAGAAATAGAAGGGAATCCTGAAAATAGACAGGCTTGACAAGATAGATAAATGGATATAAACTATTATAGGAGGAATAATGAATATCTATGTAGGTAGTCTCTCCCCAGGCGTGACCGAAGGTGACCTTGAGTCTCTCTTCGCAAAATACGGTCATGTCAAGAGTGTGAAGGTCCTAAGGGACCGATATACAGGACAACCCAGAGGATTTGGGTTTGTAGAGATGGATAACAAGAAGGAAGCCACAACAGCCATTGAGGCATTGAATGGATATGAGCTACAAGGCAGAAAGCTTGTTGTAAATGAAGCTCGTCCAAGGCAAGACTCCAGAAGGGGTTTTGGGAAAAGAAGGTGGTGAGAGAACTGAATCCAGAAAATAAATAAAAGACCCCTCTTCCTTCTAAAATCTGACCTTACTCTCTCCTGATTTTCTGGAAGGGGGTTATGAGGTCTCTGTGAAGAGCACTTGAGAAATATCTAAGCCAGCGAAGGATATATCTAAAATCAAGCTTCTTCTGGCGTAGGATTATCCCTTGAATATCCTCCCAATCCTTTGCCCGTTCAGATATAGCCTTATGAATGATAAGGTCCTCTGGACTACACACCCTTATCTTAATCTTATTTATCCTCTTTATTTTTAT
>CAZWJY010000093.1:0-2840 GCA_964634335.1 uncultured bacterium | reverse complement strand
TTTAAAGCCTCCTCTTCATACTTTAAACTGGCAAAAATAAAATCGACCTTTACTTCTTGGATTTTAACAGGTAGAACCATTGTCTTTTGAATGAAACTCATCGGGTCTTCAACCATTATATGAAAGTTTTTCTTCACTTCCCGAATAAAATCCTCCATTTTTCCTTGATTCACCCATACTTTAATATCTATATCTCTTGTAAATCTCGGTTCACCCCAAACTATGTTTGCAATACCACCAATTATCATATAAGGGATTTTCTTTCTACTTAACCACCTCTGGGTATATTGGATTGCCTCTAAGATAATCTCTCCCTTTTCAACTTTTTCACTATATCTGCCCAACCGGAGAAATCCCTAAACCTTCTCCTCTCTAACCTCTCCCGCACCTTGGGAGGTAATTTAAGATAGAGGTTATACAATTCGGTAAAAATCTCAAAGCCCTCTTCAAGGGTAAGTCTTCTGAGCCATCTCTTTCTCTCCTTTATCTCCCAAAGGTTATATCGCTTCAATCTATCAAGATATTCTCTCTCCTTTCTCATTTTCTCCTCACAAATATCTCCTCAAATCTTTTCTCTGAGACTTTTATTAGGAATTGTGTGCGATTTTTACCTTTTGTGACTTCTATAACCTTCCCCTCCAGGGGCTTTTTTAAAGGGGGTCTCCCTATTAGTGGGTCTACCTCTCCTATACTTATCACCCCTTGCTGAAAGTCATAAACCTTCACTGCTCTAAGTTTTCTCTTATTAGATGGATAAGTATAGTACTCCTCCAATTTCACTCTTGAATTCCTTGTAATTACTGCATCTCCCATAAAATCCACCTCTAACTGGATAAAATCCTTCTCCTCTTTTCCTTCCTCATAGACACATACCCTATTCCTCCCTTCTTCCTTTGCCCTGTATAGAGCCCTATCTGCCTGTTCTATTAGAGATTCTGGACCTTCAGCAGGTGGTGCTATTCCTATCCCTATACTTACTGTCACCTTAAAGTCTCTAAATGATTTATTGTATTTAGGTGGGGAAGCCCTCTCTATCCTCTCTCTCAGTTCTTCTGATAAAGCCCTTACCTCTGGTATTCCCAGACCAGGGAGGATTACTGAGATCTCCTCTCCCCCATACCTGAAGCTCTCCCCCTTCTTCCCTATGGTCTTTTCTACTATCTCACCTATCATCCTCAACACCATATCCCCTTGCTGGTGTCCGAATTCGTCATTAATGTTCTTAAAATGGTCTATATCAATCATAAGGAGGGAGAGGTTTCCCCCTCTCCTCATCTCCTCTTCCAGCCTCTTATCAAATACTTCTCTGCGGTAGAGTCCTGTCAGACCATCTCTCAACTTCTCTTCAAAGGGTCTATAAAATTCACATCCCTTACAAGCCCTGAATTCCCTTGGGTCTAAGTCTATATTTTTGAAGGTGCATCTCGCCTTTATCACCATAGCCCTGGGTCTACCTGAGATATCCTCACCCACAAGAACCTTTGCCTTGAGATATCTGCACGGAGACTCTGGAATAGAACAGGATGAGCAGACCTCAGGGGTTATAGAATAGATAGAGGGGAGGGATTGAATTCTACACCTGTATTTCCCATCCTCCTCATATCTGAATACACATTCCTTAGTGAATCCCATCTCCAGCAAGCTGTCCACACCCTGCAAGGATATCAGAACCCTTTGAATCCCTTATGGTGATGCAGGGTAATCTTGGATACCAAGATTTTAAGAGTCTTGAGAGTCCCTTTTTAGAGGGAGGTTTGAATCTGGTTCCTGGAAATGGATTGAAGGGGATGAGATTTATCTTGCAGGGTATCCCGGAGAGGAGCTCTGGAAGCCTCTCTATATCTTCTCTTCTATCATTTATCCCTTTTATCACTACATACTCAAAGGTTACCCTCTTTCTTCTCTTTTGAGTAAAGAACCTCACTGCCTTGAGTAGTTCCTTTAATGGATATCTCCTATTTATAGGCATAAGCATATCCCTTGTTGAGTCATCTGTGGCATTTAAGGAGACAGCGAGCTTTATCTGGAGAGGGAAATCTGAGAGTCTATAAATTTCAGGAATAACCCCTGCTGTGGAGAGGGTGATTTTACGTGCACCAATACCTATCTGTGAGTTTATTATCTTAATAGCCCTCAAGGACTCATCGTAATTTAATAGAGGCTCACCCATCCCCATAAGGACAACATTGGTTATCCCTTTCCCCAGAAGCTTCTTTACTTTAACCACCTGGTCTGCTATCTCATAGAATTTGAGATTCCTCTTAAACCCTTTCTTGCCTGTATAACAGATTTTACATTTCAATGGACATCCAACCTGGGTAGAGACACAGACAGTATCCCTTTTCCCATCAGGTATATAGACCGTCTCTATCAGATTACCATCTTCCAACCTGAAGAGGAACTTCCTTGCTCCATCCTTAGAAGACTTTACCTTAACAGGTTCTAAACCCTTTATAGAGAAGTTCTCAGCCAGTTCTTCTCTTACAGATTTCTTGATGTCTGTCATCTCTGAGAAGTCCTCTATCCCTTTATCCCATATCCACTTAAATATCTGGGAAGCCCTATAAGGTTCAAGCCCCATATTCTCTATTACCCTTTTAATCTCTTCTATATCCAGAGCCTTGATATTCCTTTTCAACTATCTGTTGAACCCTACAGTCCCTTGAGGTCTAAATAGAGCTCTTGGATTCTCCCTCTTTCTACAAACTCAAATCTCTCCAGCATTCCGATAAGGATCAGGAATACCAGAGCATAGAAATACCAGAACACTGGAATACCTAAGCCCTTAAACCTTCATTCAAATCTTGGCTTCAGCTTCTCAAGGACTGCTGGCAGGGTTG
>CAZWJY010000092.1:0-7477 GCA_964634335.1 uncultured bacterium | reverse complement strand
GTGGATACCCGTAGATTTGGTTCTCTGAGGGTAAGTAGAGAAGAAAACCCTCTCCCCTACCTTGGATTAGAACCCCTGAGCAGAGAGTTTAATGCGAGAAGTCTCTTTGAGAAGATAGGGAAGAGCAGAAAGAGAGTAAAGGACTTTCTTATGGACCAACACAAGATAGCAGGGATTGGGAATATCTATGTCAATGAGATTCTATTTAGGAGTAGAATCCATCCTGAGAGAAGAGTGGATACTCTATCAAAGGAAGAAGTGAATATCCTTGTAAGGATGACAAAGGATATCCTTAAAAAGGCGATAAGGAAAGGAGGAACCACCATAAGAGACTATAAAGACCCAGAAGGAAGAGAGGGAAGATTTCAGGATTTTCTTATGGTCTATGGAAGAGAAGGAGAACCCTGTAAGGTATGTGGTTCTCCTATAAGAAGAATAAAGCAGGGGAATAGAACCACCTATTTCTGTGAGGTATGCCAGAAATTAGAAAGGAGGAATAATGTTACCGGATAATGTAAAGGAAGAAGTAAAAAAGGAGTTTGAAAAACTCCAGAACCCTGTAAAACTGGTTGTATTTACTCAGGAGCTTGAGTGCCAATACTGCAAGGAGAACTACCAGCTTGCCTTAGAGGTGGCATCCCTCTCAGATAAGATAAGCATAGAGGCTTATAACTTTGCCATAGACAAGAAGAAGGTAGAGGAGTATGGGATAGATAAAATCCCTGCTATTGTAGTAGAAGGGGAGAAGGATTATGGAATCAGATTCTATGGTATCCCTGGAGGATACGAGTTCAGCTCTCTCGTAGAAGGTATAAAGATAGTAGGGCTGAGAGATTCTGGACTTTCAGAGGAGAGTAAATCATCTCTTAAAAAGATAGATAAACCTATCCATATCCAGGTCTTCATCACCCTTACCTGCCCTTATTGTCCAAGAGCCGTGCACACAGCCCATCAGTTAGCTATGGAGAGTGATTTCATCAAGGCTGATATGATAGAGGCGCAAGAATTCCCTCACCTGGCCAATAAGTATAATGTCTATGCAGTTCCCAAGGTAGTGATAAATGAAAAGGTCCAGTTTGAGGGTGCCCTGCCTGAGTCTGCCTTTCTGGCTCAGGTGATGAGCGCCTTGGAAACATGAGAAAATGTTAGAGCTTCTCTTTCAGGCTCTTTCAGGTATATTCAGGGAGTCTCTATCCCTCTTCTTAGCCTTAGCCCCTTATCTCCTCTTGGGTTTTGGGATAGCAGGATTGCTTTATGGATTCATCCCTTCTGAAAGTATCTACCACCACTTGGGAGGCAGGGGTGTTCTTCCTACCTTAAAGGCTGCCTTATTTGGTATCCCCCTGCCCTTATGCTCCTGTGGTGTCATCCCTGTGGCTGCCTCTCTGCGTAAGGAAGGAGCATCAAAGCCAGCTACCCTCTCCTTCCTCGTCTCCACCCCTACTACAGGTGTGGATTCTATCCTTGCTACCTATTCTCTATTGGGTCCATTATTTGCCATATTTCGTCCCTTGACTGCCCTTTTAGGAGGACTCTTTGTGGGAAATACTGCAAGGGTATTCCTTAAAGAGGAGAGCAGTAAGCCAGAGATTAAGCATAGCCACAAGTTATCCAAACTTCCTCTTTCCATAAGGTTAAGGGAGTCTGTCTTGTATGGTTTTGGAACCTTAATAGAGGATGTGGGGAGATGGATTCTTTTAGGGGTAGTGCTCGGAGGAGGTATCTCCTATTTTGTTCCTAAGGAATTCATTGGGAGATACTTGGGTAATCCAGGGATAGCCTTCCTCTTTATGTTGATAATAGCTGTCCCTCTCTATGTCTGTGCAACAGGTTCCATCCCCATAGCTGCCTCCCTTATTATGAAAGGGATGAGTCCTGGCGCTGCCTTAGTCTTCCTTATTGCAGGACCTGCCACAAATACTGTAACCATCACTGTTGTAGCCAAGACCCTTGGCAGAAGGGCAGTAATCATCTATCTTAGCTCTATCATAGGCTTTGCCCTGCTCGCAGGCTTAGGGTTCAACTATCTCTTTAAATACCTGGGAAGTCCTGTGAACCTTATCACAGGAGGAGGCAGAGGACTCCCTATCTGGCTGAGTGGAGGGGCAGGGGTTATCCTTTTTGGTCTTATCCTAAAAGAGTTGCTCTTTAAAAGAAGAGAGGAGATGGAGGGTATGAAGTATATCTTTAAGGTCCCAGATATGTCCTGTAAGCACTGCCAGATGACAATTGAGAATGTTCTATCAAAACTTCCAGGGGTGGAGAGAGTGAGGGTGAACTTAGAGACAAAAGAGGTGGCAGTGGATGGAGAGATAAGGGAAGAGAGGATAATAGAAGCAATAGAAAGGGCTGGTTATAGCCCAGAACCAAAAGGAGGGATTGATGGACTTAAAAATACTCTATAAGCTCAGTTATGGCTTATATCTGGTAAGTTCAAAAAAGGGTGATGAATTTAATGGACAGATTGCCAATACAGTATTCCAGGTAACCTCAGAGCCCCCTGCCATAGCAGTCTCCATAAATAAGAAGAATCTGACCTATGAATTCATTCAGAAGAGCAGAGTCTTTACGGTCTCTATCTTACCAAAGGATGCACCTATGAAGTTTATCGGACACTTTGGATTTAAATCTGGTAGAGAACTTGATAAATTTAAAGATGTGAACTACAAAATCGGTATAACCAGTGCCCCCATAGTTCTGGATAATTCCCTCGGTTATTTAGAAGCTGAAGTCATTGGTGAGATGGATTCCGGAACCCATACCCTATTCATCGGGAAAGTAGTAAATGGAGAAATCACCGGGAAGGGAGAACCTATGACCTATGCCTACTACCATCAGGTTAAGAAGGGTAGAGCCCCAAAGAGAGCACCCACATACATTAAAGAAGAGGGAAAGTATAGATGCACAGTCTGTGGATATGTATATGACCCTGATAAGGGAGATCCAGAATCAGGGATAAAACCTGGAACATCCTTTGGAGAACTTCCTGATGACTGGGTATGCCCTGTATGTGGTGCGGGTAAGGATGCCTTTGAAAAGGAGGTATAAAAATGGATATGTTCTGCTATCAGTGCTCCCAGACAGCAAAAGGGATAGGTTGCACCATAAGGGGGACATGCGGAAAGGTTCCCACTGTTGCCAGACTTCAGGATAACCTCTTATTTGCTACCAAGGGGATGGCTGCCTATCTCTACCATGCAAGGGAGCTTGGGTATACTGACCCGGAGATAGATGCATTCTTGGAGAGAGCCTTCTTAAAAAGGCTCATATTGAGAGATATGGAGAACCACAGCCTACTCAGGTCAGGACAGGAACAGTTAAAGGGAGAGGGGTCATTGTTACCGGGCATGGTCTCAAGGCACTTGAGGAGCTTTTAAAGCAGACAGAGGGGACTGGCATAAATGTCTATACTCACTCAGAACTCCTCCCTGCCCATGGATACCCTGGTTTGAAGAAATACAGGCATCTGGTTGGTAACTTAGGAAAAGCCTGGCATGACCAGAAACGGCTCTTCTCAAAGTATCCGGTGGTCATCTTAGGAACCTCAAACTGTGTCCTCATACCTAAGGATGATTATAGAGGCAGGATGTTCACCACAGGACCCACAAGGCTTCCTGGTGTGGAGCATATCTCTGGATACGATTATACCCCCATAATAGAGAGGGCAAAATCACTCCCAGAACTTGAAGAGGAATCAGGAGATACTGTATTAACCACAGGATTTTCTAAATCCACAGTTCTATCCCTGAAGGATAAGGTCAAACAACTGGTAGAGGCAGGAAGAATCCGCCACCTCTTCCTTGTTGGTGGCTGTGACTCACCTTTAAGGAAGGCGGAATACTATAGGGAATTTGTCCGGAGGCTTCCCAAGGATACCATAGTTCTGACCCTTGCCTGTGGTAAGTTCAGAGTCAATGACTTAACTCTTGGAGATATAGAGGGCATACCAAGACTGATAGACCTTGGACAGTGCAACGACTCTATTGTAGCAATAGAGATCGTTCAGGCACTCTCTCAACTATTTGGTGTAGATATAAATGAGCTTCCCCTTACCTTGGTTCTCAGCTGGATGGAACAGAAGGCGGTAGCAATTCTCTGGAGCCTGCTCGCTCTAAATCTCAAAGGCATATATATAGGTCCTACCTTTCCAGCCTGGGTAGATGGGGATATACTCAAAATCCTAAAAGACCGCTGGGACTTGAGATTGATAGGTGAACCTGAAGAGGATATAAGAAAAATCCTGAAAGGAGAATGAGATGGCTGTAAGAGAACTAAGACCAGGTGTCTATTCTGTGGGGGCAGTGGACTGGGATAGAAGGATATTTGATGAACTCATCCCTCTACCTGATGGAACGAGTTATAACTCTTATCTGATTAAGGGTAGAGAAAGGACAGCCCTCATAGATACTGTTGACCCAACAAACTTAGACCAGCTTCTGGATAACCTCCAAAAACTGGAGGTGGAGAGGATAGACTATATCATCTCCAATCATGCAGAGCAGGACCACTCAGGGTCCATCCCCAGAATCCTGGAAATCTATCCTCAGGCAAAGGTGGTGACAAATCCGAAGTGTAAGGAGTTTCTTAAATATCTCCTCCTAATCCCTGAGAAGAGTTTCATAACTGTAAAAGATAGGGATACCATCTCCCTTGGGGATAAGACCCTACAGTTCATCCTCTTCCCCTGGGTCCACTGGCCAGAGACCATGCTCACCTATCTAAAAGAGGATAGAATCCTGTTTACCTGCGACCTCTTTGGTTCCCATCTGGCAACGAGTGAGCTCTTTATAAGGGATGAGGCTAAGGTATATGAGCCTGCAAAGCGCTATTATGCAGAGATTATGATGCCCTTCAGAACAAGTATAAGGAGACACTTAGAAGAGATAGAGGAGATGGAGATTGAAATAATCGCACCGAGTCATGGTCCAGTTCACCAAAGACCAGAATTTATCATTGATGCCTACAGAGATTGGGTGTCTGATAAAGTGGAGAATGAGGTTATAATCCCTTATGTTTCAATGCACGGAAGTACAGATAAGATGGTTAGCTATTTTCTGGACGCCCTTATGGAGAGAGGTATAGTTGTTAAGCCTTTCAATCTGACCAAGACAGATATTGGAGAGCTGGCAATGGCTCTTGTAGATGCTGCCTCTATTGTTATAGGCTCCCCCACAGTGCTTGTCGGTCCCCATCCCCTTTTAGTCTATGCAGTCTATCTTATCAATGCCCTCCGTCCCAAGACTAAATTCATATCCATCATTGGTTCCTATGGATGGGGAGGAAGGATGGTGGAACAGCTCAAGGAGATGCTCACCAATCTCAGGGCAGAACTCCTTGAGCCTGTTATTGTAAGAGGCTATCCTAAGGGGGAGGACTTCAAATCCTTAGATAGACTGGCAGATGAACTCCTCAAGAGGCATAGAGCGTTTAGAAAGGGGGTGTAAATGGAAAAAGGGAGCCCATTATTCGGAGAGAGGTTCCCTGAGGTAGATGTCAAGACAACCTATGGGAGGATGAGACTCCCCAAGACTTACGCAGGGAGATGGTTTGTCTTCTTCTCCCATCCAGCCGACTTTACCCCTGTCTGCACCAGTGAGTTTGTAACCTTCCAGAAGAGATATGAGGATTTTAAAAAGTCAGAGTGTGAACTCATAAGGTTAAGGTGATAATACCACCAGCTACAGATAAGGAGACAGCTAAAAAGAGGATAAAGGAGTATAAATGCTTTGACTGGTGGTTCTGTTATAAAAACTATAGGAGGTAAAGATGACAGAAAGGCTTCAGATATATAAGTGTGAGGTATGCGGAAATATTGTAGAGGTTCTGCACCAAGGCGTGGGAGAACTTGTCTGCTGTGGTCAACCCATGAGACTTTTAGAAGAGAAGAGAGAAGAGGAGGGTATGGAGAAACACCTTCCTGTAGTTGAGAAGATAGATAAGGGCATAAAGGTAAAGGTTGGCTCCATCCCTCATCCTATGGAGGAGAGACACTATATAGAGTGGATAGAGGTCCTGACTGATAAGGGAACATTCAGGAAATCCCTGAAATCAGGAGAAGGACCCGAAGCAAGATTTGAAATTGATGAGCCCATCCTTGGAGTGAGAGAGTACTGTAATATCCATGGTCTATGGATAAGGAGGCAATTATGAAAACCTTAAAAGGGACAGAGACAGAGAAGAATCTCCTTAAAGCCTTTGCAGGGGAGTCCCAGGCAAGGAACCGCTATACCTACTTTGCCTCCCAGGCAAGGAGAGAGGGATACGAACAGATAGCAGGCATATTCTCAGAAACAGCAGATAATGAGAAGGAGCATGCGAAGAGAATCTTCAAGTTCTTAGAGGGTGGAGAGGTGGAGATCACTGCCTCCTATCCTGCTGGCAGGATAGGAAACACAAGGGAGAATTTGAAGGCAGCGGCAGAAGGGGAGAGGTATGAATACACAGAGATGTATCCGGAGTTTGCCCAGATAGCAGAAGAGGAGGGATTTAAGGAGATAGCAGAGGTGCTAAGGGCGATAGCAGTGGCTGAGAAGCAGCATGAGAAGAGGTATCTGGCTCTACTGGAAAATATAGAAAAGGGCAGGGTCTTCAAACGTGAGAAGCCTGTGAGGTGGAGATGCAGGAACTGTGGATATATCCATGAAGGGACAGAACCTCCGGAGAAGTGTCCAGCCTGTGCCCATCCAAGGGCATACTTTGAACTCTTAGGAGAGAACTACTGAGTTATGAGTGAACTATTGGGCAAAAGGAAAGGGATTCTAAAGGAACTGATAAAGAGGCTGCACAAGAGTGCAAATCCTGAAGAGATAAAAGAGGAGAGCCAAAGACTCTGTGATATCCACCTCGCTGTATTCAAAGAGAGACTTGAAAGGGAGAGGGTCTTGGTTCCCGAAAAATCCTCCTAAAATTGGCTGAGGAGCTAAAAACCTCTCTTAAAAGGTAAAACAGCTCAGAGAGTCACTATGTAGGAGAGGAGAATGTCCCCTTTTCTTATCTTGAGAAGCATGGAGTCACAGAGTCTCCAGCAATTATGTGACCTGACAAGATACGGGCAATAAAAAAGACTCCATAGGCTCATTGATACCCAGAAAGGTACCTGCTTCTAAACATAAAGAAGACACAGTCCGATACTTCAGGATTTCAAAAGTGGTAAAAAGATGCGGCGGAATTCTGGATTACTTTGAATAATAGGCTTATCTATATCCGGTATTTTGCTGTTCGCAAAAACAGGAATTACTTAGGGTGCGTAGAGGTACCAAGATATCACAGAGATAAAGAAGATAGAAGGGAAAAGGAGGGATTATGTCTATTCTCTTTTCACTCCGAGAGGTGATAGAGATGGCTATCCAGAGAGGAGGGAAAGGGTCAGGCTACACTCTTCACTTCCAGAAGGGGGTTGACCTATGGAATATCTTATTCCACGCTGACCCCTCCCCACCTTTTCTCATAAGTCCTTGACTTTCTTTATATTTATGCG
>CAZWJY010000091.1:0-7536 GCA_964634335.1 uncultured bacterium | reverse complement strand
AAAAATTTCTGAGTCCTCACTACAACCCCTTGACATTCCATCCAAATTTGATAACCTTGAATATGAAGATTAAATCTTTAATTCTTATAAACATTCTCTTAATAGGAGGCTGTTTGGCACCTAAACCCATCCCACCTGGACATAAAGTAGCAGCTCGTAACCACTTAGAGAATGGAATAAAATTCTTAAATAGGGGCAAATTCTCTCAAGCAGAGAAGCAGTTTAAACTCGCTATAGAGAAAGACCCCTATCTATATGAGGGTTTCTTCTATTTGGGAATATGTTATAGAGAGAAAGGGGAATTTGAAAGGGCTATAGAGTCATTTAAAAAGGCGATAGACCTAAATCCTGAAGATAAGGGATGGGTAGATAAGGTCAATAAAGAGATAAAGAAAGTAAGAGAAAGGAGGAAAGGATGGAAGAAGAGAGAATGAGTTTTTTAAAAGACCTTATCAATTCTATCAGTCCTTCTGGTTTTGAAAAGGATGCAGCAGAGATATGGAAGGATAGGGCAAAGAGATTCAGTGATAAGGTGAAGACAGATAGGCATGGAAACTCTATCGCTATTCTGAATGAGGAGGGGAAGCCAAGGGTTATGTTTGCAGGACATATCGATGAGATAGGATTTATGGTGAAGTATATAGATGACCAGGGCTTCCTCTATTTTGCCCCTATAGGAGGAATAGACCTCCAGATACCCCAGGGTCAGAGGGTATGGATAAAGACAAGGAGAGGAAAGATACCAGGGGTGATAGGTAAAAAGCCCATCCATCTCTTAGAGGATGAGGAGCGTAGAAAGGTGCCCAAAATAGAGGAGCTCTGGATAGATATAGGAGCAAAGGATAAGAAGGAAGCAGAAGAGCTCGTAAGCTATGGAGACCCTATTGTTCTGGCTTATGATTTCTGTGAATTGAGAAATAATAAAATCACAGGAAGAGGATTTGACGATAGAGTAGGTGCCTTTACAGTTCTTGAGGCATTGGGTGAATTGAAAGGTTCAGATATAAAAGCCTCTCTATTCAGTGTGGCAACGGTTCAAGAGGAGATAGGGTTAAGAGGTGCAAAGACCAGTGCCTTTGGGATAAATCCAGATATAGGGATAGCAGTGGATGTCACCTTCTCCACAGACTCGCCAGGGATAGATAAGAAGAGAATAGGAGAGATAAGTCTTGGCAAAGGTCCTGTGATAGCCCGGGGACCTAACATAAATCCTAAGGTCTTTGAACTATTAATTGATACTGCAAAAAAGGAGAATATCCCTTATCAGGTAGAAGGGATACCAAGAGGGACAGGAACAGATGCCAATGTTATTCAGCTTACAAGGGCAGGGGTGGCAGCAGGTCTTGTCTCTATCCCTAACCGTTATATGCATACCCCCTGCGAGATAGTGGATATAGAGGATGTGGAGAATGCGATAAAACTGCTCTCCCTTTTTGTTAGGAGGTTAAAGGAGGATATAGACCTTACCCCTTTCTAAAAATAATGGGGTATGAGTTTAAAGCTTAGATTCCCCATACTAATTACATTACTTGTAGTCTTCTCCATTTCCATCACCTCCCTTGCCCTTCTGATACAAGAGGGGAGTGCACTTAAAGAGGAGATTCAAAAGAGGGGAAAAATTCTGGCTAATAGCTTAGCCAGTGTTGATAAGGTAGCCTTTATGACTCAGGATTTGAGAATCCTTAAACCATTGGTTACTAAGATTGGAGAAAATGAGGGTGTAGAATATGCTGCCCTTTTGGATAGACAACATCGGGTCATTGTCCACAGCGACCCTGAAAATCTCAACCGTTACTGGTTCCCCTTCTCTGATAGATTTACTTTCTCTAAGGAGATTAAGGTCTTGGGAGAGAATGTGGGTTATGGCGAGATTCGAATATCACCAAAGGTTGTAAGCGACTCTATACGGGACTCTACAAGGAAGGTAATCCCTATCTCAATTGTCATCATCCTTATCAGTGCTTCCTTTGGTATAGGCTTAGCCTTTTTCCTGGTGGCTCCCATCCATACCCTGACAAAAGGAGCAGAAAGACTCGCTAAAGGAGATTTAGATTCAAGGATAGAGGTGAACTCAAAAGACGAACTGGGTAAGCTGGCGAATACCTTTAATGGTATGGCTGATAGTCTTCAGAAAGCATTTAGAGACCTGAAGGACCTTTTTAAAAAGGCAACAGAAGACGGTCTGACCCACACCTATGTCCGCCGATATTTTGAAGTCCTTCTTGAGGAGGAGTTAAAGAAAGGGAGAATTAATCATAAACCCCTTTCCCTCATTATGTGTGATATTGACCATTTCAAGCATTATAATGATACCTATGGTCATAAGGCAGGAGATGTAGCTCTGCAAAAGGTCTCATCTATCCTTTTAAATAATACTCGCCAGCCTCTTGATATTGTGGGTCGTTATGGAGGGGAAGAGTTTGTGATAGCTCTGCCTGGAGCCAACCCCCAAGATGCGAGAGCAACTGCTGAACGACTCCGCAAACTCATCGCTGATACTCCTATAGAACTGCCCGACAGGAAGATTACCTTTATTACCCTATCCTTTGGTATTACCACTACCTTTGATTGCAAAATAGATAAAGACAGCTTGATAAGAATAGCAGACCAGGCATTGTATAAATCCAAGGCAGCAGGGCGTAACTGCATCCATTACCAGTCCTTAAAATCTTAATGGGTAAAGTTATCCCTATCCTACTGCTTGTCCCTTATGGACTCTTCTGCCTTGAACCCATCCATTCAGAGGTGGCGGTTCTTGGTTATGGCTCTGCCACAACCTCTGCAGGTATCAATGGGTTCAATCCAGCAGGGCTGAGTAGTCTTAAGGGCAATGCCTTCCTGATCAACTCCGATAAGAGTTTCTCTTATAATTACCTGGCATTGGGATTTGACCTTCGTCTCTATGGAGCCATAGCAATCTCTCTTAGCAGTATCAACATAGGTGAGGGCTTAAGTATAAGCTGGGGGAGGTGGATACTTCCTGGATTTGGAAGTGGAATTAGACTGGGACTCTTCCGTGATGAATCATTATGGAATTTTAATGGTAGCTTAGGGGCTATCTATAGATATTCCCATAGGTTTACCATAGGGGGCTGGCTGGAATATACAACCGGAAGAGCTGCTACTCTGAGAGAGGAGTTCATTCTTGGTGGAAAGTATAGACTCAACCCCTCTACCACCCTTTATGGAGGCGGAGGATTCTCTTCAATTGATAGAGAGTTTAACCTGAGCATAGGTATAGAATACCTTATCCATAAACATTATAAGCTAATGGTAGGTGGTGGACTGAACTCTATCTCTATAGGTTTTGCTGCAAGCTTTACTAACAATTGGCTCGGTTTTGGCTCTGTTTATAACCTCAACCAAAAGCAGTCTCATAACCTTCTCACTTATATCCATTCTTTCAGACCCCCTCTAACTGGAAGGGCTAAACCCTCCAGAGAGAAACCACCCTATTCTCAAAAGAGAAGGTCAAAACTCACTCAGAAAATTAGAGAGAAACAGAGACAATACCTTGACCTGGGGGTGGAATACTACCGTAAAGAGAAATATCAGCAGGCGATTGAGGCATGGCAAAAAGTAGTTGATCTCTATCCAGACAATGATTTAGCCCTCAAGGCTCAGGAGTATATCAGAGGAGTTGAAGAGATGTTAAAAAGATTGAAAGAGATAAAAGGGAAGGAATAAATTTATTGTGAATATAAAAAAGATATTATCTATTCTCTGCGTGGTTTTGGTAGTAATGCTGGGACTGAGCGTGCTCTTCATCTTTTTAAATATGAGAAATTACTATCCTCTAAGAGGTGAGGAACTGATTGGGATAGTTTATTGTGAAAGAGAGAAGACTAAGACATTCCTGAGGTTTGAAAGGATTATGGAGAATAAAATTATAAGAAGAGTGAACCATACTCTTAACAGCGATGAGTGGATATTGACAGTGGAAGTTCTGAAATGGGCAGATTTTTTAGGACTGGCTCCTTTTTACAGGATAGCCCGGATTGGAGATGAAGAAAGGTCAGATTGCATAGACCCTGGCTTGGGCTCTTTATGGAGCTTCCTAATCAAGCATCCAAAGATTATCCCCTTTCTGCAGGCAATTAAAGGGGAAGTATCCCTCCCCATACCAGAGGAGACCACCAGATACTATATCTATATTCGTGAGTCTGGATTAATGGTGGAGTCTCTATCCAAACCCAAGCGCTTAGATAGTTGACATAAGGATAACTCTCCCTACACTTATTTAATGTTTGTCTATCCAGAAGAATACGATGTGATTGTAGTAGGGGCAGGGCATGCGGGTATTGAGGCTGCCCTTGCTTGTGCAAGGATGGGATGCTCTACTCTAATTATAACCCCTAACCTGGATACCATAGGTCTTATGTCTTGCAACCCTGCTGTGGGAGGTATAGGAAAAGGGCAACTTGTAAAAGAGATAGATGCCCTTGGAGGAGAGATGGCTCTTTTAACAGATAGGGCAGGGATTCAATTCCGTCAGCTCAATACCTCTAAAGGACAGGCGGTCAGGTCTACAAGAGTTCAGACAGATAGGCAGCTTTATAAAAAAGAGGCAAAAAGGGTATTGGAGAAGCAGAAGAATCTACAGATAAAACAAGGGAGAGTGATAAAGGTTCTTACAAAGGGGAATAGAGCAATCGGAGTTCAAACATCCTTAGAAGAGCAGTATCTCTCAAAGAGTGTAATCCTTGCTGTTGGAACATTCCTAAACGGACTTATCCATATAGGTCTTGTAAAATTTCCCTCAGGAAGAATGGGAGAACCTCCTTCTCCTGAACTATCAGATAATCTAAGGGAATTGGGATTTGAATTGGGAAGGTTCAAGACAGGAACCCCGGCAAGACTTGATGGTAAGACTATAGACTTCTCCTCTCTCAAAGCCCAGTATGGTGATGAACCTCCCATCCCTTTCTCCTTCTGGACTGAAAGGGAGGTCAAGAACCTTCGCCCCTGTTATATCACCTATACAAACCCAAAGACTCATAAGATAATAGAATCTGGTCTTGATAGGTCCCCACTTTATACAGGGGTGATAAAGGGGACAGGGGTGAGATACTGCCCTTCCATAGAGGACAAGATAGTAAAGTTCCCTACCAGGGACTCTCACAGGATATTTATAGAGCCTGAGGGTCTTGATACTGAGGAGTATTACCCAAACGGTATATCCACCTCTCTACCCTTAGATATCCAACTGAAATTTTTACGCACTATAAAGGGTTTAGAAAAAGTAGAAATCACAAGACCAGGATATGCGATTGAGCATGACTATGTTGACCCTACTCAGCTGAAGCCTACCTTAGAGACAAAACTCATAGAAAACCTCTTCCTTGCAGGACAGATAAATGGAACCACAGGGTATGAGGAGGCAGCCTGCCAGGGGCTTATAGCAGGTATAAATGCAGCCCTTAAGATTAAAGAGGAGCCGCCTTTTATTATTGACCGGTCTGATGGATATATCGGTGTCTTAATAGATGACTTAATAACTAAGGGAACAAAGGAACCCTATAGGATGTTTACCTCAAGAGTAGAGTATAGACTCCTTTTAAGGGAAGACAATGCAGATATGCGACTATCCCCAAGAGGATATAAACTTGGACTGTTGGAGCAAGAAAGGTATAAGAAGGTCTTGAAGAAACTAAGTAAGAGGGATAAGGTTATGGATATACTGAAAAGGGAGAGGGTTTATCCATCTACAGAGGTAAACAGAATCTTATCAAGGTTTAAAAGCTCACCCATCAGAGAGCCTTTAAGTCTTGAGGATTTACTCAAGAGACCAGAGATAGATTACAAAGGACTGAAGGAGGTCTACCCCGGGCTTCCAGATATACCCTCCCCACTTATCTGGCATATAGAGATAGAGATAAAATACAAGGGTTATATAGAGAGGTCAAAGAGGGATATAGAGAAGTTTAAAGAGCTGGAGAATATAAGGATACCTGAGGATTTGAATTATTCAGAAGTTCCCAGTCTCTCCTATGAGGCGATTGAGAAGTTGAGTAAGGCTCGTCCTATATCTCTTGGTCAGGCTCAGAGAATATCCGGTATCACCCCTGCTGCCATCCTTGCCCTTATGCTTTATTTAAGGAAGAAATGAAAGAGAAGAACTATTCTATCTTAAAGCGTATAGCTCTTGAGAATGGTGCTCTACTCTTTGGAGTAGCAGATATGGAAAATGTAGAGAAAGAGGACTTTCTTATTTCAAGAGATGTGATTAAGGGCCTCCCCTTTGGGATAAGCATAGGGGTAAGGCTATCCAAGAAAATCTTAGAAGAGATTGTAGACCATCCCACCCGATTATACTACCACCATTATCGGCAGGTTAATATCTTCTTAGACCAACTCGCCTTAAGGATTTCCAATTTTATTCAGGGAGAGGGATACAATGCCATTCCCATCCCTGCATCCCAGACCATAGACTGGAAGAATCAGAGGGGACATCTATCTCACAAGAGGATAGGAAAAGAGGCAGGGCTTGGTTGGATAGGGAGGAATAATCTACTGGTAAATCCAGAATACGGTGCCCAGTTTAGGCTTGTGACTATTCTAACAGACTTTCCTTTAAAGACTGATAAACCTATGGATAGGGATTGTGGAGATTGCAGGAAGTGTATTGAGGTCTGCCCTGTAGGGGCTATAAAAGAAGACCCAAAAGATTTTGACCATATAAAATGCTATGAGCTATTAAAGGGTTTTCAGAAGAAGGGGTATGTGGGTCAATATATATGTGGAATATGTGTAAAGGTATGTAGTGGGCTATCTAAGGGGGTGGAGAAGGGGCGGGCTTAAGCCCGCCCCAGGTTTTTACTACCTTAAAAGAACAAGCTTTCTTACAAGAGACCTTCCAGAAGCCTTTAACCTGCAGAAATAGACACCATTGGGTAGAAGTCTTCCCTTATCATCCCTTCCATTCCAGACTATCTCCTTTACTCCTGGACCCTCCTCAGCATCTACCAGAGTCTTTACTAACTTCCCAGTGGCATCATAGACCCTCAAATCTACCTGAGTCTGGGAAGGAAGGGTATAGGAGAGGAGAGTGGAGTTGTGGAATATGGAAGGTTTTGCCTTATGGAAGGCAAGAGGAGGAGATGTAGGAAGCTCAGCTATACCTAATGTGGGAGGAATGTAGTCTGTAGAGTCATAGACAAGGGAAGGATTTTGGGGGTCTGGTTTGGTAGGAACTCTAAGATAGAGAACAGGATTATTTGTCTGGGTGGTATAGTCGTAGTAAATCACATAAGGGGCAGCATCCCTATCACATATATACTGGAGGTGGATGGTATCGTTATATACCCAGGGACAAGCAGTTACATACCTATCATCAAAACAGTCTCCAGCATCAGCAAAGGGAGAGTGAGACTTTGTGAGGTTTGCTGCCCTGTCAGGACGGAAAGTAAGGGAGGAGTCATAGGCACCCCATGTCTTACCACCATCTGTAGACATCGTCATATATATATCTCCATTCATAAAGCCTGCGAGAGAGTAGTCAGAAGTATCACGAGAACCTACAAAGACACAGTAGAG
>CAZWJY010000090.1:0-7554 GCA_964634335.1 uncultured bacterium | reverse complement strand
TAAACCTCAGGTCGGGGGTTCAAATCCCTCTGTCGGCTTGGGGAGGTACCCAAGCGGCCAAAGGGGGCAGACTGTAAATCTGCTGGCTGATGCCTTCGGGGGTTCAAATCCTCCCCTCCCCATTCCCTGATGATTTATCCCCTCTCCCTTATCTTTGGATTTTTTATAGGAGGGCTCCCTTTCGGTCTCTTTCTGGGAAGGATGAAGGGGATAGATGTCCGAAAGGTAGGCAGTGGGAACATTGGTGCTACCAATGTCTATAGAGTGGTAGGACCTATCTATGGGCTTATTACCCTTGTTCTGGATGGTTTGAAGGGTTTTATACCTGTGCTTATAGCTCCTTCCCTCTCTCTCAATAGTGTGCTGGTGGGAGTGGGAGCGGTCTTAGGACATATCTTTTCTCCTTATCTTAAATTTAAAGGAGGGAAAGGGGTAACTACAACCTTTGGTGTCCTCTTAGCTTTAGCTCCTCTCAGTTTTCTTATAGGGGTTCTTTTCTGGTTTCTTATAGCCTTTCTCTCTTCCTATGCCTCAGTAGCCTCTCTAAGTATCGCTGTAATCTTGCCTGTTCTTGTCTTAATAGCAAAGTCTATAAACCTGAGGGAAGGGAATCTTTCTAATCTCATCTTTGTGATAGCAGTTGGGATAGCTATATGGGTGATGCATAGGACTAATATAAAGAGATTAATCAGAGGTGAGGAGCCAAAATTGAGGTGGAGAAGAGGATGAGAGTTTCTATACTTGGTGCAGGGAGTTGGGGGATTACCCTGGCTTCGCTCTTGTATAAGAAGGGGTATAATATACTCCTCTGGGAGTTTGAACCCAAGAGGGCAGAGATGTTAAGAAGGGAGAGGAGGGCGGAAGAGTTTCTCCCCGGAATAAGAATCGAAAAGGGGATCGGGATTACTCATATATTGAAGGATGTGGTAAATTCTGACCTTCTCATCTTTGCCCTCCCTTCTCAGGTTGTGAGAGGAGTGGCAAGAGAGATAGGGAAGATAAAACCAGAGATAGATTTTGTGGTGAGTGGGGTGAAAGGGTTGGAACAGAAGACAGAGAAGAGGGTATCAGAGGTTCTGAAAGAGGAGCTAAGAATTAAAAGGCTTGTTATCCTCTCAGGTCCTTCCATTGCCTATGAGGTGATTAAGGGAACCCCTACCTCTGTGGTAGCAGCCTCTGAAGATATAGAATCAGCAGAAGAGGTTCAAAGAATTCTCTCAACTCCCTATTTTCGGGTCTATACGAGTGAAGATGTAATAGGGGTAGAACTTGGGGGTGCACTTAAGAATGTTATTGTGATTGCCTCAGGTATATGTGACGGATTAGGATTGGGTGCTAATGCAAAAGGTGCCCTTTTGACAAGAGGATTGGCAGAGATTACAAGGCTTGGTAAGGCTATGGGTGCTAACCCCTTGACCTTTGCAGGGTTATCTGGAATAGGTGACCTGATTACCACCTCCTTTTCTAAATACTCAAGAAATAGATATGTGGGCGAGGAGATAGGTAAAGGGAGAAGATTGAAAGATATCCTATCCTCAATGGTTATGGTAGCAGAAGGTGTTTCCACCTCCAGAAGTGTAGTGGCTCTATCAAAGAGATACAATATAGAGATGCCTATATCCCAAACTGTATATGAGGTTCTATTTGAGGGACTATCTCCAAAGGAAGGGGTTAAGAGGTTGATGGAAAGGGAATTGAAACCGGAGATATGGTAGAGAAAGAATACTATACCCTTACAGAAGTAGCAAAGCTAACCCAGCTAAAACCCCATATCTTAAGATACTGGGAGAAGGAGTTTCCTCAACTCCATCCAAGAAGAAATATTATAGGCAGAAGAATATACAGTAAGGATGACCTCTCCCTTATTCTTCTAATAAAAAGACTCCTCTATGAGGAGGGCTATACAATTCAAGGGGCAAGGGAGAAGATTGGGATATTAAGGGGATTATCCTCTCAGCTCGGTCTACCTTTAAATAAGACAAAAGAGGGGCTCCTCCTCTGGGTAAGGGAAGAGCTTTTAAAGATAAAGAAGAGACTGACGGGAGAGTAATAAATTTAACCCACCTCAAAATAGTTGTCCTCAGGACTGGAATTGACAAACCATATTTTCTAATTATAATGATTTTTATGACTGGAAAAGTTGGGGAGTTGAATTGGAAGTAATCCTTATAGCAGGAGTAATTCTCTTTATAGGATTCTTTATAGGTAAGTTTACAAATCTTTTAAGGTCTCCAATGATAGTAGGATATATCATCGCAGGTCTTCTTCTTGGTCCATCTCTATTGAAAATCCTGAACCTCTCTATGATTGAGGGTTTAGGATTTATAAGTGACCTCGCCTTAGGATTTATTGCCTATACCATAGGTGCAGAGTTGAGAAGAGAGACTTTAAAGAGGATGGGTTTAGGAATTGGGATAATAATCCTTTCTGAGTCCTTCCTCGCCTTTGCCTTGGTATTTTTTGCCACCCTCCTCTTAACTCACAAACTCTATATAGCACTTTTGATGGGGGCAATGGCACCTGCGAGTGCACCCGCAGGCACAGCCCTTGTGATTCAGGAGTATAGGGCAAAGGGACCCCTCACCTCTGCCCTCTATGCTGTTGTAGGACTTGATGATGGACTTGCCATAATGATTTATGCCTTTGCTGCTGCCTTGGCAAAGCTCTATATAGGAGGTTCCCATTCTGTCTCTATATCATCAGCAGTGCTGATGCCTCTTCTTGAAATATTTGGAGCTATCTCGCTTGGTCTATTATTGGGTCTTCTCCTCTCTCTTATCTTAAAATGGTTCCATTCAACTACAGAGGTTCTTATTCTGTCTACTGCGATTATCCTTATATGCACAGGTATATCAAAGCAGTTTGGTCTATCTCTCATACTATCAAATTTCATCCTTGGTATGACAGCTATAAACTTTTCTAAATTTGGCAGAAGGTCCTCTGATACTATCAGGAATATTGCTCAGCCTGTGTATGTGATGTTCTTTGTCCTGGCAGGAGCTCATCTAAAACTCTGGCTCCTTCCCAGTATGGGACTGATAGGGGTCTTATATATCCTGTTCAGGACCTTAGGACTTATGAGTGGTGCCTTTATAGGGGCAGTGATATCAAAGGCTTCTAAGGTTATAAGAAATTACTTGGGCTTAGGGATACTCTCCCAGGCTGGTGTGGCTGTTGGACTTGCCATCTCTGTTACAAGAGAATTCTCAGAATTTGGAACAGTGGGTCAGAATCTTGGAGTCCTGATAATCAATATAATAGCAGCAACTACCATCTTCTTTGAAATCTTAGGTCCTATAACAACAAAGATAGCCCTGAAGAAAGCAGGGGAGATAGGGAAAGGGGTCTACTAAGGATGCTTCTCTATCTTAAAGAAGCCTTTTAATACCTCTGTTCTTGTAAGGATTCCTACTACTTTTCTATCTGATATAACAGGGAGGATGTCTATATTCTCCTTTTCCATCATCACCGCAGCGGTTAAAAGGGGTGTGGACTCCTCTACTGTCCTTGCATCAACATCCATAACATCCTCAGCAAGGAAGAGCTTACCCCTACCACCATAGAATGCTTCGGCAGGGAGAACATCCTCAAGACTACCTACAAGAGAGGATTCTGTTAGAAGATATCTGGGAAGGAAAAGCTTAACCAGTTCCTTTCTTGTAATAAGACCCAAGTAGTTCTCCTCTATGTCTATTACAGGAATTCCTTCCACATTCTCCTCTATTAGAAGCTTCACTACTCTTCTCAAACTCATACAGGCAAGGACACTTAAGAACTCTCTCTTCATAAAATCACTTACCCTCAAAGGTCCCTTATTCATATCTCTTTATGAGTTCAATCATCTCCTTATAGGATGAAATCTTTCTTGCCTTTTTTCTGAAATCTCCTCTTGAGAGGAGTCTGGCCACAGAGGCTAAGAGTTTTATATACTCTATATCCTTCTTCTTAGGGGCTACAACAAGGAAGATAAAATTTGCAGGTTTCCTATCTACCGAGTCAAATTCTACCCCCTCCTTTGATAGCCCAAAGGCAATAGCCACATCCTTTACTGCATCGGTTCTGGCATGGGGAACAGCCACACCTTCGCCAATACCTGTGCTCTCCAATTCCTCTCTTTTAATGATAGCTTCTAAGAGTGCTTTCTTATTCTTTACCTTCTTTGTGTTTGAAATTAGAGATACCAGTTCCTCTATCACTCCCATCTTATCCCTACTCTCCAACTGGGGTTTAAAGATATCTTTTTTTAAAAACTGTGAGATATTCATACTCTATTCTATAAAAACTTATACTCCTGTCAATACTTCTTAATCCATAGAGAGAGAAATTCCAATAGGTTGAGGTCTATTGTGGTCTTAGCAGTCCTGATATCTATCGCCTCCATACCTTTATATTCTTCATTTAACCTCCAATCTCTCCTGCCTGAGAAAGGGCAAACTTTGTGCATACTGGACCTACAAGTTCATAGAGAATCGTTGAGCCTATTATTACAGGAAGGACAATATCTCCTATTTCTGGAAGGTATGAGTCCACATATAGAGCCATACCAAGGGCTACCCCTGCCTGAGGGACAAGTCCCAGACCCAGCCATCTCTTTATCTTATCTTCTGCATGGACAACCTGACCACCTATATAGGCGCCCAAGAATTTTCCTACAACCCTGGCAACTAAATAGGCAACCCCCAAGGTTCCGAGATAGACAAGGGTAGGTATTTTCAACTCTGCTCCCACAAGGCTGAAGAATATCAGAAATAGAATAGGGTCTATGGACTCTATAGCCTCAAAGAATCTCCTATCCCTCGGTTTTAGATTTACTGTAGCCACGCCTAAGGACATACCTGTAAGGAGGACAGAGAGATTCAAAAACCTGGCTATGCCCACCCCTAAGAGGATAAATCCCAAGGTATAGATGAGTATCTCCCCCTTTGTCTTTGCCATAAAGGATAAGATAGAAAGAATCCACCCTATCCCCAATCCCAAAAGAACTGCACCGAAAATCTCGAGAAGGGCAAGACCAAAAACCTTATGGATGAAAATCTCTCCCCCCAAGTAGAGTGTTCTGCTAAAGGCAAAGGCAGCAGAAAACAGGATAAGCCCCCAGGCATCATCTATTGCTACTACCCCTAATAGGGTAGAGGTTAGGGAACCCTTTGCATTGTATTCTCTCACTACAGCAATGGTAGCAGCAGGGGCAGTGGCAGCGGCTATGGCGCCAAACAGGATGGTCGTATGAAGTGGTTTATGAAAAATGAAATGGAAGAGAAGGGTGACTAAGCCACAGGCAAGAATTACCTCAAATATAGAGATTATAAGCACAGACTTCCCAATCCTTTTAAGGTTGATAAAGGAGAAGTTCTTGCCTATGGAAAAGGCTATCATACCCAGGACAATCTCAGAGAATACACCAGAGGCATTCAGAATTCTTATATGAATCAGGTTTAGCCCATAGGGACCTATGAGGATTCCAAGGATGAGATATGCTGTGACCATAGGGAATCTCATCCTCTGGAAGACCTTCTTTGCTCCAAATCCCAGAAGGAAGAGGAGAGCAATAGATAAGATTAGATTCACCCTTTCAATTTACACCTGTTTTGGATTTTGTCAATTGGATAAAATCTGCTTCCTCATGACAATTGACAGGATACATTTTTTGGATATAATTGAATATGGAAGTATTCCTCTTTCCTGGGCAGGGCTCCCAATATGTGGGAATGGGGAGAGACCTATATGAAAATTTTGAGGAGGCAAAGAGGGTTTATAATGAGGGGGAGGAAGTCTTAGGGTTTGAGATAAAAAAGCTCTCCTTTGAAGGACCTGAAGAAGAGCTGGTAAAGACCTATATCACTCAACCTGCTATCCTCCTCCACTCTATTGCAGTATTTGAAATCTTAAAAAACAGAGGTGTTTCTCCTTCTCTCGTGGCAGGTCACAGTATAGGAGAGTATGCAGCGCTCTATGCAGCAGAGGCGATAGAATTTGAGGATGTAGTAAGGGCAGTGAAGAAGAGAGGAGAGGTAATGTATGAGGAGGGTCTTAAAAATCCTGGCTCAATGGCTGCGATTATTGGATTGGATGAAAAGACTGTTGAGGAGCTATGCAGAGAGGATAATGGCATAGTCATTCCAGCAAATATAAACTCCCCATCCCAGATTGTTATATCAGGAGAGATAGAGGCAGTGAAGCGTGTAGGGGAGAAGGCAAAAGAGAAGAATGCGAAGAGGGTAATATTCTTGAAAGTAAGTGGTGCCTTCCATTCTCCTCTATTAAAGGAATCCGCAAAGAGATTTAAGGAGTTCTTGAGAGGTATAGAGATAAAAAAGCCAAAGTGTGGTGTAGTAGTGAATGTGAAAGGAGAAATAGTAAGAGATGGAGAAGGTCTAAGGCAGGCTTTAGAAGAACAGTTGAGCTCTCCTGTCCTGTGGACGAAGACTATCCACACGATTGAAAAGCAGGGATACAGAGAGGTCTATGAGCTTGGACCCGGTAGAGTTATCTGTGGGCTTGTAAAGAGGACCAAACCTGAGCTCTCTTGCACCTCAATAGGGACCGTGGAAGATTTAAAACAATTGGGACCAAATCTGCACTCTTAACACACCCATTTTTATGAGAAACCAGTATAACCACAGACTGAACCATACCGAATTTAAATAGCAGGGAGGAGTTGCAATCTAAACGTGCCCACACAAGGGTTGACAAATTCTAAAAATTGGAGAAAATACTCAAGGATGGCACTCTTAAGGATTTTCTTTCTCTTCCTTATATCCCTTGAGGCAGACCTCTCCCCTCCTGACCCATATCCAGGGGAGGTGGTTAAGGTTACTATATCATCAGAGGAAGAGAGTCTGAGGGTATCCTTTAACGGAAAGGAATACCCTTCATACCCTCTCTCCGATAGTTCTTACTATTCCCTCTTAGGCATATCTTACAATATAAAACCCGGTTGTTACACTGTATGGGTAAAAGGGAAAGAGGACAGTATAGACCTCCCTATAGAAGTGAGGGAGAAAGAGTTTCCCAGGGAGATATGGAGATATAGATTGAGAAGGAGGCTATATCCTTCAACTCCCAAAACAAAGAAGGAGAGGAATATAATAAGGGAGGCAATCGCTACCGAATCTTGCGAAAAGTTGTATAGAAATCCTTTTATGCTTCCTGTCAAAGGGAGGGTCACAAGCCCTTATGGGACTTACAGGATAACAAAGGGAGGAGGGGGAGAAAGGAGACATACAGGGGTGGATATAGCTGCACCCCGGGGAACACCCATCCTTGCTCCAGCAAGAGGGAGGGTAATCCTTACAGGAAGATTCCGAATCCACGGTAGAACGGTTGTTATTGACCATGGACAAGGAGTGGTAAGTATATACCTCCACTTGAGTAGAATCCTGGTAAAAGAGGGGGAGATAGTAGAAAGGGGTCAGGTGATTGGTAGATTGGGAAGCACAGGCGCATCCACAGGTCCTCACCTCCACTGGGGAGTCTATATTCATGGAGAGCCTGTAAATCCTTTACTATGGACTAAGGGGGGGTGGGAGACAGAACTGGGATGAGGGTTTACAT
>CAZWJY010000089.1:0-7604 GCA_964634335.1 uncultured bacterium | reverse complement strand
CAGGGGTATACTTCTATAGACTTGTGACAGAGGGGTATAGAGCCACAAGGAAGCTCGTCTGGGTGAGGTAGCACAGGGATAGCCACAAATGATTACGGATTTATCCTCTCCAGTAGCCTCATAAATGAGGTGACTACATTGCAGAGGAGCGGTTAACAGACCCTTTTTCTTGACAGGACTGGATTTTTAAGTAGTATTAAGAATGAGATATCTTCCTCTTCTCCTCCTTTTAGGACTGGTAAAGATAGGGTCTGCTATTACCCTTGAAGGGCTTATCCATAGCTTCGCCCTCCAGGAGAGCAGTTTTGTGAAGAAGACTAAGGACATTACTCTGCTCATCTTTACCAAGACCATAACCCAGATGGAGGAGGACAGTCTTTATGAACTGGTGATGAGGAAGGGAGAGAAGTTCAGGGTAGAGAAGAATGAGAAGGAGGAACCTATTATTATAGGGGAGAGGGATAAGGTGTGGGCTCTATTTCCCTCTAAGAGGTTATGGCCTACTTTCTTCAGAGAGAGAGTCTATTACCCCCTCCTCCCCCAGTGGTCAAAGCTCATCCCTAAGGAGAGTGAGATAAAAGAGACGGAAAGGATTGGTGACCATTTAGCCTATAAGGTTGAAGTCCCAGAGAAATGGAAATGGATGAGCCCCTTCTCAGTAGTATATGTGGATAGTGATATTCTTCAGGTTCTTCGAGCAAAGAAATGGGATGGAACTCTGATAAACTATTCAGACTTTAGAGAGGTTATACCAGGGGTCTATATCCCCTTTGTAATAGAGGTTTTCCAAAAAGACTTCTTGAGTAAGCGGGAGGTTAAGATGGTAGAGATGGATAAGGGATTGCCTGATGCATGGTTTGACCCGGAGAATAGGAATATAGAATTGAGAATCTTTCCCATAATTAGAGAGTTTAAGGAGAGATGAATTATAAGGATTTTGAAATTAGTCTAAGGAGTAAAGTAGCCCCTATCTACCTCTTCTTGGGAAAGGAGGAGTTTTTAATAGAAAGGGCTGTAAAGAGATTGAAAGATGTGGTTATCAAACCTGGATTTGAGGGCTTTGATTTTGACCTCCTCTATGGAGAGGAGATAGGTTTCTCAGAAATATTCCAGAAGCTTACTCTTTTCCCTATGGGTTCAAAAAAGAGATTGGTAGTCATTAAGGATGCCGATAAGATTAAGATTAAAGAATGGAAAGAGCTGTTAGAGTGTATAAGCTCCCCATCAAATACTGCTGTTCTTGTGTTGATTATAGAGAAGATAAGAAAGGAGAAGGGAAGAGAAAAGGAATTATTTTTCTCAGAGATAGAAAAGAGAGCAAAGGTAGTAGATTTTTCTGTTAAAAGATGGGAGATTGTAGGAGAATTGAAGAGATGGCTTAAGGAGATGGGATTGAAAGCGGATGATGAGGCTCTGTATAGACTCCAGGAGCTGGTTGGTGACTCCCTTTCCAGCCTTTGGAATGAGCTTAGTAAACTTAGCCTATTTATGAATGATAGGAGAAGGGTTACCAAAGAGATAGTGGATAGAATAGTGGGGTATTCCCGTATCTTTACAAGATATGAACTCTCAAGGGCTCTGGGAGAGAGGGACAAGAAGAGAGCTCTCTCAATTTTATTCCAGTTGTATAACTGGAATGAGAGACCAGAGGTTATTGTAGGGACAATAGCAAGGGAGTTCTACCAGCTATTCTTAGCTCAGGCAATGGGTAGAGATAGTGAGAGGCTTGGAAAATTTCTGGGTAGAGAGAGTGGAGACTGGGTAATAAAGAAGATTATTGAGAGGTCAGGGAGGTGGCATAGGGCAGAACTTATTACCCTATTAAGAGAGTTGAGCAGGCTGGATATTCAATACAAACAGGGTCTCTCCCCCTTCTCCTCAATTGAGTCATTTATTTTGGAGAGAGTTTAAGGGCAACCTTTATCGCCTCTACCATCCCCTTTTCAGAGGCTATACCTCTTCCTGCTATATCAAAGGCAGTTCCATGGAGAGGGGAGGTTCTGATAAAGGGAAGCCCTAAGGTGATATTTACTCCACCCCTGGAGAGGAGCTTTGAGGGAATCATACCCTGGTCATGATACATAGCCAAAAGACCATCATATCTTCCCATAAGCCATCCGATAGAGTCTGAAGGGAAAGGACCCTCTACCCTAATCCCACCCTTTCTTGCCTCTTCTATCCCCTTGGCTATTCTCTCCTCCTCACCCATTGAGAACTCCCATAGATGGGGATTGAAGCCGAGGACAGCTATGGATGGAGACTCTATCTTTAAATAATCTCTTAAGAACTTATCAAGGAGTTCAATCTTCTCCAAGACCCTTCTTTTGGTAATATAAGAGGATACCCTTTTTAATGGCAGATGGGTAGTGAGGAAGGCTATCCTCAACTTCTCTGTCCAGGCAAGCATGGCATATCTCTTTGTATTGGTAAGGTGGGCAAGCAGTTCAGTATGTCCTGGGAATTTTATACCTGCAAGCTGCCAGGCTCTCTTAGAAATAGGGGCTGTTACAAGGGCTGATAGCTCTCCCTTCTTTATCAATTCAACCCCTACCTTAACTGCCTGATAGGAGAGTATACCACACATCCTCTGGGGCTTTCCAAATTCGAAATCAAACCGAGAAGAGATATCTAATACGAGGTCTTTCAAATTAAGGGAGATACCTAAAATCTCCTCTACTCTCTCTAAGATTGCATAAGAGCCGATAATCAGAAAGGGTCTCCTCTTAAATTTTAATAGCGATTTCAGGATTATCTCAGGTCCAATCCCTGCTGGGTCTCCAAGGGTAATCCCTATGAGTCTCATATTTAAGGATAACTAAAAATCTACCCTTGGCAAGGGATTTGAAAGGTAATGGTTGACAGAAGAGAAATCTTGGGTAATATGATGAAAGACTGGATAGACTTGAGTCTTGTGGTAAGAGAAAGGGGGTATAAATGAGTAGTATCAAAAAGGGAGATGTGGTATCTATCGATTATGCCGGGAGATTAAAAGATGGGCAGGTAATAGCTACCACAATCAAGAGAGTAGCTGAAGAGGCAGGAATATATTCTCCAGATACCGAGTATAGACCTTTTACCTTCACTGTGGGTAGCGGTGAGACGATAAAAGGGATTGATGAGGGGGTTATTGGGATGGAAAAGGGGGAGCAGAAAGAGATTACCATCCCTCCGGAGAAAGCCTTTGGTTACCCAGACCAGGCACTAATCAGAGAGTTCCCTATGGAGGTATTCAGAGAGAGTAACATTGAACCAAAGAAAGGGATGATGGTCAGAACCCCTCAGGGAGCAGGAGAGATAGTAAATGTGCTACCCAATTCTGTAATCCTAAACTTCAACCACCCTTTAGCTGGGAAGACCCTTATCTTCGATATAACAATTGTAGATATCAAGAAGGCATAAAAGGAGACAATCCCAGACTCTGCAGATTACCACTCTATATTTACGACCTTGACTTTGATAAGAAATTTTGGTATCCTCATAGTATGAGAAGTCTGAGGGAACTCTTAGCCAGAGTAAAGAGAGGGGAAGTGAGAAGGTGTGTGGTGGCTGTGGCTCAGGATAAGGCTACCCTTATGGCTCTTGACAATGCAAGGAGGGAAGGGATGATTAAAGCCCTCCTTTTCGGAGACAAGTCAAAGATTGAGAAGATTGCCCAAGATTTGGATATCTCTCTTACGGACTTTGAGATTGTGGATATACCCTCAGAAGAGGAGGCAGTGAGAACTGCTGTAAAGACTGTAGCAGAGGAAGGGGATTTCTTGTTAAAAGGGAAACTCCCCACTGCTCTATTCCTGAAGACTGTTCTTGATAAAGATCTTGGTCTTCGCACAAATAGAATCTTAAGCCATGTGGCTATTTTAGAACCAAAACTCTACCATAAAATCCTTATGCTCACTGACGGTGGATTGAATATAAGACCTGATTTTAAGAAGAAGCTGGATATAATTGAGAATAGTATAGAACTTGCTCATAAGTTGGGGATTAAAAAGCCTAAGGTCGCTCTCTTAGCCTCTTCAGAGCTTGTAAACCCTGATATGCCAGAGACTGTGGAATGGGAAAAGATTACAGAAATGTGGAGAAACAGAGAGGATGCAATTGTGGAAGGTCCATTAGCCTTAGACCTTGCAGTATCCAGAGAGGCTTGCGAGCTGAAGGGCATAACTACCAGAATAGGAGGAGATGCAGATATACTTATGGTAGCCGATGTTGCCACCGGCAATATATTTGCTAAAGGGGTCCAGTATCTCGGAGGAGCAGAGATATGTGGAACTGTTCTCGGTGCAAAAAGACCTGTGGCTATGCTTTCAAGAGCAGATTCTGTTAAGACAAAACTCTATTCAATGGCTTTAGCCTGCATCCAGTAAATGGAGATTATATATACAGATAAAGCCCCTAAGCCTATTGGACCCTATAGTCAGGGAGTTATAGCCAAAAATTTTATCTTCCTCTCAGGACAGATAGGTATAGACCCAAAGACCAATGAACTTGTTAAAGGAGGAATAGAAGAGGAGACCTCTCAGGCGATAGAGAATATAAGAGCAATCTTAGAAGAGGTGGGGAGTGGATTGGATAAGGTTGTGAGGGTTGATGTCTACCTTGCAGACCTTAAGGATTTTAGTCTGATGAATAAGGTATACGAGAAATATTTCTCAAAGAATAGACCCAGCAGAGTAACATTAGGCATCTCTGCCCTGCCAAAGAATGCAAGGGTGGAGATATCGGTTATTGCCTATAAGTGATTCTCCTCTTTTTTATAGCCTATACAAACCTATTCCCCTCCCAGATAGATTCTTTGATAATCCAGGGGCTTTCTTATTCTTATCTTCAGGACTATAAGAGGGCTTCAGAGACCTTTGAAAAGATAAAAGAGCTTGCCCCTGACAATCCTGCTGGATACTTCTTTACCGCTGCCTTATGGCAGTTATATATGGTGGACTTCAATCTCCCATCCAAGGAGGATATATTCTACTCCAATATGGATAAGGCTATATCCCTATCTAAGGAGATTATCAAAAGAGAGCCTGACAACCCTTATGGATACTTCTATCTCGGAACAGCCTACATATATAGATTTACCTATGAAGGGTGGAGAGAGAGATACTGGAGGGCTTACAGAAATGGCTCAAGGGGCGTAAAGGAACTGAAAAGATGTTTAAAGATTAAACCTGACCTATACGATGCCTATTTAGGACTGGGGACCTATGAGTATTTCGGCTCAAGAGCCAATAGGTATGTGGGAGGTATTAAACTCTTTGGCGACCCTGAGAAAGGGATAAGGGAGTTGAGACTGGCTGCTGAGAAGGGAAGGTATTTTAATATTACAGCCCAGCACTCCTTATCCTGGGCACTCACTCAGGAGAAGAGACCAGAGCAGGCAGAGCCATATACCCTCAGACTCTTAGAGAGATATCCCAAGAACAGAATATTTAGATGGCAACTATCCCAGATATATATAGAGGAGAAAAGGTATAAAAAGGCTATAGAGGTTCTAAGGGATTATCTTGATGAGATAGTTAAGAACTACCCCTGGGCACTGAGTAATATTGCCCATTCAAAGACTCATCTTGCCAAAGCATATCTCGGTCTGGGGGATTATAATAGAGCCTTAGAACTCTGCAGGGAGGTTCAGAAATTTAAAGGGAAGGAGAAAGGGTTTATAGGTATTGATGACTGTTTAAAGGACTGCTCAAAAATTATAAAGGAATGTAGGTCAAGGCTTAAGACTACATTCTGAAGACCCCAAAATGGTGGTCAGGGATAGGGCTATTCAAAGCCATTGAGATACCCAGGGCTATTGCATTCCTTGTATCCTTTGGGTCTATAATCCCATCATCCCATAATCTTGCAGTGGAGTAATAGGCACTTGACTCCTCTTCATATTTTTTGAGTATAGGCTCTTTAAATTCTCTCTGCTCTTCTTCTGTCATCGACTCCCCTCTCCTCTTCAACTGGTCCATCTTCACCCTTAGCAAGACATTAGCAGCCTGGTCTCCACCCATAACGCATATCCTTGCATTAGGCCACATCCAGAGCAGTCTTGCCTCATAAGCCCTTCCACACATAGCATAGTTTCCTGCTCCATAAGAGCCTCCCACAATTACAGTGAACTTTGGCACATCTGCATTTGCTACCGCGTGAACCATCTTTGCTCCATCCTTAGCAATGCCATGGTGTTCATAGATCTTCCCCACAATAAACCCTGTAATATTCTGCAAGAATACTAAGGGGATTTTTCTTACAGCACACATAGAGACAAAATGGGCACCTTTTAGAGAACTCTCAGAGAAGAGGACCCCATTATTTGCCACTATCCCCACAGGATAACCCATTATCCTTGCAAACCCACAGACAAGGGTCTGACCATATAACTCCTTAAACTCATGGAATTCACTATTATCCACAATCCTCGCTATTATCTCTCTTATATCAAAGGGCTTACGGAGGTCGGTAGGAAGTATTCCATAAATCTCATCAGGGTCATAATAGGGGTCTTTTGGCTCTGCTACATCAAGTTCAAACTTCTTTGGCAGAGGAATATTCTGGATAATATTCCTGCATATCTCTATGGCATGCTCATCATTTAAGGCATAATGGTCCGATACCCCTGAAATCCTGCAATGGACATCAGCACCCCCAAGCTCCTCAGGTGTGACATCCTCTCCGGTAGCAGCCTTTACTAAGGGTGGACCTCCAATAAATATGGTTCCCTGTCCCTTTACAATTATGGTTTCATCGCTCATAGCAGGGACATAAGCACCACCAGCAGTGCACGAGCCCATAACAACAGAGATCTGAGGGATTCCCATAGCAGACATCCTTGCCTGATTATAAAAGATTCTCCCAAAGTGATACTTATCTGGAAATGTCCCTACCTGGAGGGGGAGGAAGATTCCTCCAGAGTCTACCAGGTATACGCAGGGTAGCCTATTTTGCATAGCAATCTCCTGGGCTCGGATATGCTTCTTAATAGTCATAGGGAAATAGGTTCCACCCTTTACAGTGGCATCATTCGCCACAATCATAACCTCCCTATTATGGACTACCCCTATCCCTGTGACTATACCTGCGGATGGAGCTTCATTATTATACATCCCAAAACCAGCTAAGGGGGATAGCTCCAAGAAGGGTGTATCAGGGTCTAATAGGCGAGATATCCTCTCTCTGACCAGGAGTTTCCCCCTTGCCTTATGACGCTCTACATACTTAGGTGGTCCACCCTTCTTTACCTCTTCAATACGCTCCTTAAGCTCCTGGGCAAGCCTCTTATGATATTCGTAGTTCCTCTTAAACTCTTCAGACCCTGTATCTATCTTGGATTCTATCCTATACATACTTTCAAGAATATCCAACTTCTCATCAATGTCAACCGCAGATTTTTCTGAGAGAAGGGGTTGACAATTCTTATAATCGGGTTATACTAATTTTCCTAAATAGAAAGGAGGTATAAGTGGAGAAGCTCAATCCCTTTAAGATAGCCCAGGCACAACTTGATGAGGCTGCAAAGTATCTAAAATTAGACCCTGCTACCCATTCCCTGCTCCGTGAACCTATGCGGGAACTACATGTTCTAATCCCTGTAAGGATGGACTCAGGAGAGGTAAAAG
>CAZWJY010000088.1:0-7610 GCA_964634335.1 uncultured bacterium | reverse complement strand
AATGGGCTATATCATCGTCGTTTCCCGGTCCATTGTAGCGGGCTACCCACTCCTGAGTAGGTTGAGCAAGGAGAATGGCTGGTAGGATGACTACCAGAAAAAGAGTCCTTATTTTCTTCATTTTCACCTCCTCTCTAAAATACCCATCTCCCTTACTGTGTCAATTTTTTCACACCTTAGGGATATTATTTAAACTATACCTTTGAAGGCAACTCATACTGCAGATGATAGAGGTTATAGTAATAACCCCTCTTCTGTAAGAGAGAATTATGGCTCCCCTCCTCCACTATCCTCCCTTTATGGAGGACTATTATCCTGTCCGCATCCTTTATCGTAGATAATCTGTGGGCAATGATAAGGGCAGTCCTACCTTTTATCAACTCCTTCAATCCCTTCTGAATCAGAGCCTCTGTCTTTGTATCCACAGATGATGTAGCCTCATCTAATACAAGAATCTTCGGATTGAAAGCCAGTGCCCGGGCAAAGGAGAGGAGTTGTCGCTCTCCCATAGATAGATTCACTCCCCCTTCCCTTATCTCCTCCCTGTATCCTCTCTGTAACCTCTTAATAAATTGGTGTGCCCTCACAACCCTTGCTGAGTTCTGAACTACCTCATCACCTATGGATGAGCGGAGCCTTATATTCCCTCTTATATCTCCTGAGAACAGAAATACATCCTGCATAACTATCCCTATCTGAGAGCGTAGGAACCTCTTATCCAGGTCCCTTATATCCACCCCATCAATATATATTGCCCCTTTTTCTATCTCATAAAATCTTGCCAATAGATTGACCAGAGAGGTCTTACCTGCCCCTGTTGCTCCAACAAAGGCTACCTTCTCTTCTGGCTTTACCCTGAATGATATACCCTTGAGCACATACTCACCCTTATTATAAGAGAACCAGACATCCCTAAACTCAATCTCCCCCTTCACTCTTTCCAATACCCTTCCACCCTCATACCTCTCCTCAGGCTCATCTAAAAGCATAAATATCCTCTCTCCAGCTGCCATAGCGCTCTGCATAAGATTAAACTTCTCTGCAATATCCCTGATAGGGTCAAAGAGGTATTCTACATAGGAGATAAAGGCGACAAGGGTTCCAAGGCTAACCAAGGAGGCTATAACCCCTGCTCCACCGAACCAGATTAGAAGGGCAAGCCCTATACTTGCCAGCAGGTCTATTAAGGGTCTGAATAAGGCAAAGACAAGAATCTGACGGAAATTTGCCTCAAAGTATCTATGATTTATCTCTGCAAACTGTCTATACCTCCTCTCCTCCTGATTAAAGATTTGAACTACTTTTATCCCTGTAAGGTTCTCCTGAAGAAAGGCATTTATCCTGGCAAGCCTTACCCTCACCTCCCTATACGCATCCCTTATCTTTGTTCTAAAGATAATGGTAAGGATAACTACAGGGGGAAGGACGGTGAAGGTGATAAGGGCTAAACGGAGAGAGAGGATAGGGAGGAAAACCATAATCCCAAAGAGCAGAAAGAAGTCTCTGAAGAGAGCTGTCACAACCTCTGTAAAAAACTGATTTATCGCCTCTACATCATTTGTATTCCTTGTGACAAGTCTGCCTAAGGGGTTCTTATCAAAGAAAGAGACCGGTAGTTTCTGAAGATGGGAGAATATCTTTGTCCTTATTCTATGCATAATCTTCTGACCTGAGTATTCCATCAGGAATATCTGAAGAAAGGAGAAGCCAAACCTTATAAAGATTACCAGCAAGAATAGAAGGGCAATTCTCTTTAACCCCTCAAGGTCTGCACCCCTTAAGACCTTTAGCCATCCCCTTTCCATCTCTTTAAGCTTCCCATAAGGGACAACTATATAATTCTCCGTCTCTCTAAACCCTTTAATCCCCAATTCCCTTGCCTTCTCTTTATTAAATAGAAAGTATACCTCCTTACTCTCTATCCTCTTCTCCTTTATCTTCTTTATATCCTTAGACCTTATAAGATACTTCCCCTTTTCAAAAGGGATTAGAACCCCTTTATACCTCTCCCTCTCCCTCTCATTTATGGATATTATCTGAGCAGTATTGATTATATAATTATCAATAGCCTGACGAGTGAGATAGGGGATGAGGAGTTGAAGAGAAGTAAGCAGAAGCCCAAGAATAGCAGCAAGGATTATAAGATACCTCTCCCTTTTAACAAAGGATAAAAGTCTCCTTACTATCCTTGAGTCATATATCTTACCCAGCTTCTCTTCCTCTACCCTCATACCTCCTCCAGTCCCTGCAGTCTCCAGAGATAGCTATACATCCCTCCCCTCTTCAACAACTCCTTATGGTCTCCCCTCTCCCTTATTCTCCCATCCTCCATAACAAGAATCTCATCCGCAAAGGAGATACTCTTGGGACGCTGGGAGATTATGATTACACTCCTATCCCTCATAAAATCCCTCAGATTCCTCAAAATCTCAAGCTCAGTATCCACATCCACAGATGAGAGGGCATCGTCAAGGATAAGAATCCTCGGGTCTATCAGAATCGCCCTGGCTATAGCTATCCGTTGCTTCTGTCCACCTGATAGGGTTATCCCCTTTTCACCAACCACTGTATCAAACCCATAGGGGAACTCCTTTATCTCCTTATATATCCCTGCAATCCTTGCTGCCTCCTCTATCTCAGAAAGGGAGACCCCCTCCCTCCCAAAGCTGATGTTCTCCTTTATAGAGGTGGAGAATAGGAATGTATCCTGAGGCACAAACCCGATAGACCTGCGTAAGACATCTAAGGGTATATCCCTTATATCCCTCCCATCAAGAAAAAGCGTCCGTTCAGGAGGTTCATAGAGCCTGGGGATTAAAGAGACCAGAGTAGACTTCCCGCATCCCACAGGTCCAATAACTCCCAGGATTTTACCCCTGTGAACCTCAAAGGATATATCCTTCAGGACCTTTCTGTGATTATAAGAAAAGGAGAGATTCTTAAAACATATATCTCCCTTTATCTCCTTCAAACCTACCCCAGAGGAAGGGGTCTTTATCTCAGGCTTCTCTTCCAGGAGTCTGTTTATCCTCCCCATAGAAGCAGCACCCCTCTGGAGGAGGTTTATGACCCATCCAATAGCTATCATAGGCCAGATAAGTATCCAGAGATAAGCCTGAAAGGCTACAAAGTCTCCAATGGTAAGCTGAGAGAGAATTACCCTATAGCCTCCCCATAACAGAACTATAAACATAGAGAAGTTTGAGAAGAGCATAATAAATGGTCCAAAGAACCCCCAGATTTTGATTAGTGATATATTCTTTCTGACATAGTCATTGCTCACTCTTTCAAAATGTTCTATCTCTCCCTTCTCCTGAGTATATGCCTTTATCACCCTGATCCCTGAAAGGCTCTCTGACACCTTTGCTGTGAGGTCTGAGAAGGCAGCCTGGACCCTTTCAAACCTATTATGGATAAGGGAGGAGAACTTTGCCACAATCACTGCTAAGATAGGTAGAGGAGCAACTGCTAAAAGGGTGAGGTAAGGACTTATCCCTATCATAAATATCAATGCAAAGGTCCCCAGAACAAGTATATCTGTAAGGATTACAATACCCGGTAGCATCGCCCTCCTCACAGCAAGCATATCATTGGTAGCATGAGCCATAAGGTCTCCTACCCTATGCTTATTAAAGAAATTAAAGGAAAGGGTCTGGAGATGGGATAGAAAGCGATTACGCAGAAGCTCTTCTATCTTCATAGCTGTTCCCCCTATATACCTTCTCCAGAAATACCTGAAGATAGCAATCCCTATGGCAATCAGGATAATCAGGATGCCAAATTTTAGAAGGTAAGGGAGAGAAAAACCTCTCTGAGCCATACCATTTATAGCCCTGCGTATAAGTTGAGGGATTATAAGCTGGGCAAGGTCTACTACTAAGAGAGCTAAAAGACCTATCATAAGCCTGCCCTTATACCTTTTAATATAAGGGATGAGTGTCCTAAAAACCTTGAGTCCTTCCCTTTTTTCTGGCATTGCCGGAGATACTATTTAAAAATATATCTTTGTCAATCTCTTCTGTAAAATTTTCTATGAAATATCCTTTAGACTCAATGAGAGCTCCTTTATAAGCTCCTCCATCAACCCCTTCACAGGAACGATTCTATCCACCCTCCATACATTTGCACCCGCAAAGGCAAAGCCATTGTCTAAATCGCCCTTCTGGGCATTTAACAGGGCATAGGCAATACAATAAGGAACCTTCTTAGGCTCACAAGGGATTAAACACCTATAATCACATCTAAAGGGTTTCTTCTCTCCTCTCTCCACCTCTTCAACGAATCTATTCCTTATCACTCTGCCTGGCATACCCACAGGACTTCTGATAATCACCACATCCTCCTTCTTAGCCTTAAGATAAGCCTGCTTAAACCTTATATCCACATCACACTCCTCAGTAGCCACAAACCTTGTCCCCATCTGAACACCTGCTGCTCCTATCTTGAGAAATCTTGCTATATCCTCTCCTGTATAGATACCACCTGCTGCAATCACAGGAATCTTCTGTCCATATTCTCTTTCATAGGGTTTTATAACCTCTATCACCTCCTTTGTCAGCCTCTCTAAGAGAAACCTCTCAGGGTGTGCAATCTCCTTAAAAGAGAATCCTAAGTGTCCACCAGCCAGTGGACCCTCTACCACCATAGCATCTGGTATCCTCTGATATTTCCTATGCCAGTATTCACAGATAATCCTCGCTGCCTTTGCTGAGGATACAATAGGCAAAAGTTTCACCTTAGAATCTCCCACATACTGAGGGAGCTTTAGGGGTAGCCCAGCGCCTGAGATTATCAAATCCACCCCTGCCTCCACCCCTGCTCTCACATGGTCTTCATAATTACTCAGGGCAACCATTATATTAACCCCCAGAACCCCTTTTGTCAGAGTCCTTGCCTTTTTAATCTCTGCAAATACAGCCCTTGCATCCTCCTCTTTTGAGGAAGACCTCTCTAAGGCAAGTCCCACACTGGCGATAACCCCTACTGCACCAAGATTGGCAACTGCTGAGGCAAGAGAGGCACCTGAGACCTTCACCCCCATCCCTCCCTGAATTATAGGAAGGTCAAGCACAAGGTCGCCTATCTTCAATTTTGGTATCTTCATCTCCCTATTGCCTCAAAAAAGACCCTCTCAACCACCTTAAAATCAGAAGTCAAATCCCTCCCCTCGTTCTTAATAAGCCACCTGTATATCAGGCTGTTACATATCCCTAAGAGGGAATAGGCAAGTCCCTCTGTATCCTCAATCCTCTTAATCTCTCCAAATTCTATTCCCCTCTCTATCTCTCTTTTAATCCTCCCTATATAAGGGAGATATCTCCTCTCTGCCATTCTGTTCAATTCCCTATCAAAGGAGGGGAAATTGGAAGACAAAATCTTAAATAAGGGTCTATTCCTTTCAAAGAATTCAAGATAGACCTTTGTAGCCTCTTTTAATCTATCTAAGGGAGATGGGATTTTTTTAATTTTTAACTCAACCTCTTCCTCAAGACTATTTATAGACTCCTTAAATAACAAGAGAAAGAGTCTCCTCTTACTTCCAAAGAGTCTGTATAGAGTAGCCTTCCCAAATCCTGACTTCTTGGCTATATCATCCATCAAAGCTTTGTGATATCCAGATTTGGCAAATACTCTAACCGCTACTTTCAATATCCCCTCCTTCCTCTTTTTTACCTCATCCCTCTTCATCCTCCTTTTTGGACTCATAAGTCCAATTATACTCTTATATCCTTACCTGTCAAGGCTTCCCTGTGTTGACAAATCCATTTTCTTTATTAAGATACTTTTAAATGCGTGAGGTTTGGATTTCAAAGAATGTAAGGGAACACTACGAGAGACTCCATTCTGAAGAGAGGTTTAATACCGAAGAGAAATTCTACTCCTATATCTTAGACCTTATCAGGGCAGAACCCTATAAGAGAATCCTGGATGTGGGTTGTGGGAAGAGCACACTTCTTCTGCAAGCTCAGGAGAGAAGACTCAATGGATGGGGAATAGATATATCCTTCAATGCCTTAAAGGATATGGCAGAGAGAGGGGATGGACTCAAGCTCATTCAATCCTATGCAGAGTTCCTCCCATTCAAGGATAACTCCTTTGACTATCTCGTCTGCTTGGGAAGTTTAGAACACTTCATAAAGCTTGAAGAGAGTCTTAAGGAGATGGCAAGAGTCATAAAACCCGATGGGTATGCCTGTTTTGTAGTCCCTAACAGTCTATGGATAGGAAGGGCAATTTATGAATTAAGATACCGCTTCATCAAAAATTCCTGCCAGCCCATTGAGAGACTGGCAAGTAGAAGGGAATGGGAGGAGATTATAGAAAGGAATGGGTTTAAAATTATAGATATATACAAACACAACCTTGTATGGACACCAAAGGGACCAATAAGAATCTTCTATAAACTCTTAATCCGTCCCTTCATCTCCCTTGATTTCTCCTACCATTTCATCTTCCTCTGCAAGAGATAATAAAAGGAGGCATTTTGAGAATCAGAATAAATCTCAACCCCATTACAGACAGGATTGTCCTCCCTCTCCATTATAACCACCTCCTCCAGGCATTCATCTACAGAAACCTCTCCAAGACCCTCTCCTCATCCCTGCATCAGAAGGGTTCTATAATTGGTAAACGCAGGTTCAAGCTCTTCACCTTCTCAAGGCTCTTTGGTAAGTTCAAGAGGGAAGGGGATGGAATAGTCTTCACAGGTCCCTTACACTTCTGGCTCTCCTCCCCAATGATAAAGCTCTTAGAATCTCTTGCCTCCCATCTGGTAAAGAAGTCAAAGGTAAAACTGGGGAAATCCTATCTCCATCTCACAGGGATAGAGGTGGGGTTTGTGCCTGAGATGAAGGGGGAGGTCCTTGTAAGAACCCTCTCCCCTATAACTGTATACAGCACCTTGAAGAGCCCTGAAGGCAGAAAGAAGACCTACTACTACTCTCCTTTTGAGGAGGACTTCTCAAGGCTTATAAAGGAGAACCTCTGCAAGAAGTATCTCTTGATTCATAAGAGACCCTTAGAGGGTTCAAAATTCTCCATCTCTCCTGAGAAGGTATCTCAGAGAAATCACCATATCCTATTTTATAAAGGGACAGTAATAAAAGCCTGGTCAGGGATTTATAAGATAAGAGGCTCAGAGGAACTCATAAGGATAGCCTATGAGACAGGGCTTGGCTCCAAGAACTCCCAGGGTTTTGGGATGATTGAGCTACTGCTTGATAAAGCAGATAAAATGAAAAACCCATAGAATATGAGAAACCCTATCCAGAGATTAAAAGGCTCTGCAAGAGGTATTTACTATTCTAAGGGAGAACAGTCTTATCACTCCTGAGAGGGGTGAAAGGTCAAATCCATAGGTCCTTTAAGAATGGACTTGACAAAACCAGAAATCTGATTAAGGTAAGAATATGAAGGAAATAAGAGGACTTATCTCGGTTCTAATAAGCTCAGACCTTAACCCTTCGCATCTTCAGAGGCTAAAATGATTCAGGGGATAGAGAAGTTGGGGGAGTTGAAACCAAAAAGAGAGAGCATAGATATATTTAATCTTCTTTCTATTTCTGCACAGACTCTTGATTTGATTCATAAAATGATAGAAAAAGGAATAG
>CAZWJY010000087.1:0-7619 GCA_964634335.1 uncultured bacterium | reverse complement strand
ATGAATAAGCGATTCTACCATGAAGTTAGAATCTTTCTTGTTATCTCTTCTGAGAGTTTTTCTATTGCTTTCTTTATCCCTTCATCTTCAGACTCTTTACTCGGGTCATAGGATATCCAAGCCGATATAGGACCCTTCCAGTAAGTAGACTCCTTAACCCTATCCTCACAATCTATCTGAGCCTCTATTGTTATCTTCCATAGGTATACATTCTGGGAGGCATCGTATTCCTGAGGACTCTTTTCAAAGTTAGTGATTGTTGTATAAAGGACAAGGGTAGCTTCCTCAGGTTTAGTTATTTTCAGCCTGCCGTCTCTTTTAAAATCCTGAATTAGAGTCTCTGTGAGGAGTTCTGAAAGTCCAGGTCTCACTGTTCTATTTTCAGCAATAGGGATGGCGATGCTTCTCAGATAGGGTGGGATAGGGGAGCGGATAGAGTATCCGCAACAGGAGAGGAAGAGTAATATCCAGAGCCATCTCATAGCATAGTTTAAAACAGATTGAATAGAAGTCAATAACAATCTTATCCCATCTCTATCGGGTCTGGGTCAATGTCTACACCCATCCTCAGAAATTCATCCCTTTCTATAAGAGAATACAAGGGTCTATCCTTCTCAAGCTTTATAAGGAGTTGATAGATAAATCTCTTCCCCTTCCTTGGATGTAAAGGGGTTGTAGGACCAAGGAGTTCTACCCCTGATATTTCAGATAACATACTTTTCACTCTTAAAATCTTCTCCTCCACCTCCTCCCTATCCTTGGAGAGTGCTCTTATAATGACAAGTCTGGAAAAGGGAGGATAGAATAGTTCCTTCCTCTTCTTTAATTCATAATCATAAAAGCTGAAAAGGTCTTGTCCTTTTGCAAATCTTATGGCATAGTTATCTGGATAATGGGTCTGGAGGATAACTCTCTTCCCAATCATTGATAGTTGAATTAAAAGCCGAAAGGTATACTCTTGTGCTCTAAAGTCAGGAAGGTTCAGGAGGGTATCAGAGGAGATTATCCCTACCAATGGGAGAGGAGAGGACTTTAACCTCTTTATCACTACTCCTGTCCCTATCAGGATTTTAATCTTCCCCCTTGAAAAGTCAAAGAGGAGGTCTTCAAGTTCATCCTCCTTAGGTAAAGACCCCTTCTCCAATTTTAATAGGGATATATCTCTCCTTATCTTTCTTAACTCCTCAACGACCCTCTCTATTCCGAATCCCTGGTAGATAAAGTTATGGCTATCACAGTTTGGGCAGGAGTCCATGGCTGGCTCCCTATATCTGCAGAATCCACACTCCAGACTGTGAGTCTCTTTTTTATATATTAAGGGTATATGACAGTAGGGGCATCTACTTATCCATCCACAGTCTGCACAGGAGAGGTATCTGGAAAACCCTCTTCTATTTAAGAAGAGGAGTACCCCTCCATCCTTAATCCCTTTCTTTATTTCAGAGGAGAGATAGTCAGAGATAGGTTTTGAATTTCCACGCATATCCACTACCTTTGGTTTTGATAAGGGTTTTGAGTATAGGTTGATCAATCTGTATCTCCCTCTCCTTGCATTATAGAAAGATTCCAGGGAAGGGATAGAGCTTCCCAATACTACTACTGCCCTCTCAAGTTCTCCTCTCACCACAGCCACATCTCTGGCATTGTAATGGGGGTTCCTCTTCTCCTTATAGGATGGGTCTTCCTCTTCTTCTACGATTATGAGTCCAAGCCCTTTTAAAGGAGCAAAACTGCAAGAACGGGCACCTAAGACCACTCTGAATTTCCCATCCCTTATCATCCTCCAGTATATCCTTCTTGTAGACTCCTTTAATCCTGAATGGAGGAGAACAAGTTCTCTTCCAAACCTCTCGGAGAATCTTCTGGTGAAGGTAGGGGTGAGGGAGATTTCTGGAAGCAGAACTATACAGCCCCTTCCCAGTCTCAATGTCTCCTCTATCAATCTCAAATACACCTCAACCCTTGCCTCTCTCAAGGATTGAAGAAGGAGAAAGGTCTTAAACCTCTTCCTCTCTATATACCCTATAATACTCTTTACTGCTCTGTGAGCCTTGAGACTCAATCTGGGTGCTCCTTTGGTCCCAATCTTCTCATAAGGTGGAGGTAGAACCCTACTCGCCCTATCTCTATAAACCCCTTTTGGGATGGTAAGAGAGAGGACTTGACCAAGAGGAGCAAGATAATACCTACCTACCCATCTTATTAACTCCACAAGAGGAAGGGGGATAAAATCTTCCTCTATAACCTCTAAGATAGGCTTTACCTTCTCTATCTCTACAGACCTCTTAACCTCTACAACTATCCCTGGTAACCCCTTCCCCCTAAGTTTCACCCTTACCAAACTACCGGGTCTTATCCTCTCATCTTCATAGGAGTAGAAGAGGGGGTCCAATCTCAGGGATGGTATGGCTACTCGGGCATACATCAGTATCTTATACTGAACCTATATTGAACTCTATAATGTCCATCAGGGGTCTTCTCCCCAATAACCTGGGAGTTCCTTCCAAAAGAATACTCTACCTTAAACTGGTCCTGAGATACATCAAGGATATTATGGGTATAGGTGAGGAATAGATTCTTAGCGATATATTTACCCACAGTCACCCTTATGGGAAGTTCTCCTGGTGAAGGGGGTTCAATCCTTAAATAGTCTATGGGCGTCCTCTTCTGAATCTCAGAGGATATCTCCTTCCCAAAATACCAGAGGAGCTTTTCAGAGAGGACATCGGTAAAGACCCCCTTAGTCCCTTCCTGAGAGAGTTCCCCCCAGGTGCGATGGAAGTTAAGGTATGAGATTATGTCCTCCTGAGAGAATACAGGGGGGATAGAAGAGAGCTCTATCCTCGGTTCCCTTAGAGTCCCTAAAAGATGGAGGACTATCTTTATCCTCTCTTGATTGACTCTCTCATCGGTTAGAAGCTCGGCTTTAATATTCAGAGCAGGATTGAGTTCAGTAGATTTTAAAAATACAATACTCCCCTCTGTGATTCTTAGAACATTATCTAAGTAATAGAACCTTCCCTGCTTTGTCTTTAAAGAGCCAAGGAAATAGGACTCCTCAAGGGTCTTCTTAACCAAAAGGTCCAAGGAGAACTCAATATCGCAATCCTGATTTCTGAGCCATACCCCTTTCTCAGCAATGATTCTTATATCATACTCAGTGCTATCCTCCTTCTCTTGCTGAGGGGTTGGAGAAGAGATGCCAAAAGGGATATTTAATAGAGCAGAGGAGATTAGAATATTCCCTTTAAAAGATAGGGGGTGATTTAGACCCCAGGATAGGGAGAATCTCTTTGTGGATGCAACTGCATATACACCCTCCATCGGATGGAGAGGAATATCCTTAGCCTGGAAGTTATAGCGAAGCTCCTTTACTCCCTTCTTAGAGAGTTCTATAAAGCCTGTTGCAAGGATAGAGCCCTTACCTACTCTACTCCGTGCCTCTGATAGAATAATCTTGTGTCCCTTCAATCTGAAGAGGAGATAGGCATCAGAGCATAGAAGCTGAATAGATGGTATCCAGATTCTTGCCCCCCTTATCTCTACTCTTCCATCTATCTCAGGATAGAGGAGAGGACCCTTGAGAGAGAGCTTCCCCTCAATTTCCCCTTTTGTAGGCTCAACTATTCCCTTTAAAAAGGAGAAGACCCATATCCCAGGGTCATTGAGGTCTGCCCTTATATCTATATCCCCAGGTTTAATCCCCTTCTCCATCTTATAGCCTATAGCCCCTTCAATCCTTGATACCCCTTCTCTATGGATAAACTCAAGACTTTCAATATCCAGCCTATCCCTCTCCAATCTGAATCTTCCCCTAAGACTCTTTAAGGATACCTCTTCCATTATAAAGTCCTTGAGGCTGAGCTCCAATGTGGAATCCTCTCCCATATTTAGACTAATATCAACCTCTCCTTCTATACTCTGTTTTAAATCAAAGAATCTTCCCACCCTCTTCAAATCGAGGCTATGGGCCATAAGAGAAAAATTCCTCAGGTCAGTTCCCTTAGACTCTCCCTCCAGCTCTATACTCCCCCCTGCCCAATTCAATTTCCCGTCCCTAAGCAGGATTAAATCTCCATCCCTTTTGATAATCATACTTTTTCTATTCCTTATAGTCTCTCCTCTCATTGCCACCGTTAAATTATCAACCTCAATCTCAAAACCATTTTTGAAAAGGGAGACTTTTCCATCGATTTCAGAAAAGCCCTGCCCATTCTTTCCTCTCAATTTAAACCCCTTATCTATAAGTTCAGCATAGAAGCTACCTAAGGATTTATCTTTCCATCTCAGCCCTTCTATCTTAGAGGAGAACCTACCCTGGAGGTCGAAGAGATTAGAGAAATTGAATTCTGCCACAACCTTACTCATAGCCAGGTCTTTTATCTCCCCTCTTTTCAATGAGATAACCCCTGATATAGAGAGAGAATCCTTTCTCATCTCTATTTTCCCATTCCCATCCAGAATTCCATTGAGTGAGAAATTGAAGAGAGGGTTTAGAAGGTCTAAGTTGAAATCTGCTATTCTATATCCAATATCAAAATTTTTCCCATTTAGAGCACCCCTTGCCTCTACTTTTGCCTTTCCTCTTCTGAATAATAGAGTGTCTACAAAAAGGCTCCTACTTGCCAGTCTTGCCTTTAGGTCTATTTTATCAAAGGACAGACTGTAAATTATGGACTTTTCCATTTTACAGATTATCTCCCCCTTCCTCTCTTTCCCGAAGACAACAATATCTCCTGTAAGTTTAAAGGGTCTGGTTTTTAATATCTTATGAAGAAGAAAATCCTTAAGTTCTATTTTTGAAGTATATTCCAAACTCTTATAATCTATTCTACCCTTAAGAGATATGTTCCCTATCTCTTCATCAGGGTTGGATAGAGATATTTCTATATTATAGCCTTTGAGTTCTGCATTTCCCACTATTCTTGGGATAGATATCTTTTTAAATCTCCCCTCTCTAAGGGAGATAGAAAGACCTCCCCCGAGTCTGTCCTTATCAAGAGATACCTTCCCTCTTATCCCTATCTCCCCTCCTATACCTTCGTAATTTAAAAATTCCTCAGGTCTAAATCTGCAATCCTTTATATTAAAGGAGTATAGGCTATCCTTCCAGTTGATATAGGAGGTAAGGGAGATAGAGGAGTTCTGGGTAGCTAAGGAGAGGAGCTGAATATCTGCGTCCTTAGGAGAAAGGGAGGCGGTGGTTCTTAAGGATTTTATCTTAAACCGATTCTCAAAGATAGACCCCTTTAAATTTAGGACTTCTATTTTGAGTTTATCCCTCCTACTATACAGAGATACAACCCCTGATATCCTCTCACCCATAACCCTTGATTGGTAGACTATCTTTGCATCCTTTATAATCAATCTCCTTATGGAGAGAGATGGGAACTCTATCTCTTTCCTCTCCCCTCCCCCCTTTCTATGTTTAGCAATAGAGAGATAAGGGGAGTTGAGTTCTACCCTAAATAACTTAAACCTTTTTCTCAAAAGGGAGAAGGGGTCATAGGATAAGGAGAGCTTAGATAGATAGAGAGAGTCTCCTTCAGATGTTATCACCCTCAGATTGAAGATATCGAGCCCTGTAATCATTCCACCCTCTATCCTCTCATAATAGACCTCCCCTTTAAGACTCTTCTCTGCAAATTTTACAAGCTCCTTTATCGCAAAATCCCTTATCCTTATTCTATAAAAATAGAGAAAGAGGGATAGGGCAAGGAGGAGATATAGAACAATTATCCCCCTCTTCTTAAAAACTCTCAAAGAGCCCAAAATACAACCTCCCTTTATCAGAGGGTTTAGGGTTTTTTAATCTCTTCCCATAATCGAGTCTTAAGGGTCCGATAACTGTATTAAACCTCAACCCTATACCAACAGAGTATTCATAATCCCTGTAAAGATTTCTGAGTTCTGAGACCAAGTTACCTCCATCAAAGAATAGAACCCCTCTGAGATTCCTATATATGGGAAATCTAAGCTCAAGATTATTATTGAAGAGGAAAGTTCCATAGCGTTCATCTCCAACTATGATATCTCCTATAGACCTCTCATCATAACCCCGAAGGCTATTCCTCCCCCCTAAGGTAAAGCATTCATAATAGGGGATATGAACAATCCTACCATAAGGGAAGATGAACCCCTGCCTCACTCTACTCGCAAAGGTAATCTTAAAAAGGGTAAGAAAGACTCTTGGTTCTAATACAATCCTATGGAAATCATTGTCACCCCTTAAGAAACCCCCAGCCCTTTCCAAGAGGAGGTTCAGATATACCCCTTTTGTAGGGGAGAAGAACTCATTTCTTGTATCATATAAGGAATTGAGGATGATGGAGTTTGTAATCCCTTTTCTATCAATGGGTAGAGAATCGTAGGGGGTGATGGATACCTGCTTATACCGATTTAAAAGGGAGAACTGGAGTTGAGGTGTGACCTCCTTATTAATACCCCCTTCTATACCCCAGGTATTCTCAAGATAACTCCTCTTCTTTTCTGAATTGAAGAAGGGGTGGAGGGATAGGTTTGCATAAAGCCCATAAATGTTTGGGATGGTATAGAGGGTATTAAACTCAAAGAGATACTCGCCGGATATAGAGGGTGAGATATTAGTGGTAAAGGATATGCTATGGGCTAAGGAGAAGAGATTCAGATATTCCCATTGTAAAGAGAGGAGGAACCTATCAGGGGTCTCATAACCCATACCTAAACCCAAGACCCTTGGTGGGAGCTCCTTTACTTCAAAGACAAGGGTCAACCCATTACTCTTATCTTTAAATCTCGATATATGAAAACCAACATAACTGAAGAGTCTTGTAGCATACAGTCTCTGCTGTGCCTCATATATTCTCTTCTCACTAAACTTCTCTCCAATCCTTATCCCTGTTATCCTCTTAAGAGGATTACTCCCCACCTTCTCGTTCCCTTCTATTCTCATATCCATTATATAGACAAGAGGACCCTTATTGATATTAAAACTTACCAGAGCCGAGTCTCCTTCTTCTTTAACCTCCCTTTTGACCTTTACATAAGGGTAACCATTGTTCCTATAAAACCCTATTATCCTCTTCTCTACCTCCTCAAGTCTCCTCTCCACGAGATAATCTCCCTTTTTAAGGTCTATATTTAAAGGGAGGGGTTGGGAGAGGACTATCTTATAAATTCTCACCCTTCTCCCCTCAGATACTTTAAATATGAGGTCCAGCCTATTACTCAAGGAGTCCAATTTCAGTGAATCCTCAATCTCTGTAGCTCTAAACCCTTCCTGTTGATAAAAGAGGAGGAGGGTATTAATATCCCCAATTACCTTCAATGAATCATAAGGGGTCTTCTCCTTAGAACGGATGAGTCTCTTCAAGGTCTTTGTATTGATACTATGATTACCTATGAAGGTAATCCTGTGGATGGAGGGGGGTGAAACTTCTGAGAGCAGGAGAAGCCATAGGCAGAATATTCCCATAGGCTATAATAACCCATCTTCCCATAAGGTGTCAAGAGGGGTTATCTTGTAAGGATAACCTTCTCTGTCTTGGTAATTCCTTCGGTCTCAAGCTTTACAAAATAGACCCCAGAAGGGAGAAGATTTCCTTTATCATCCCTTCCATCCCATTTTATGGTATAGGTTT
>CAZWJY010000086.1:0-7630 GCA_964634335.1 uncultured bacterium | reverse complement strand
TGGCACCAGACCACCTGGCATGGAGGTTCTGGACAGGAGTTCTATAAAGATACCACAAGATATTTAAGGGAAGAAGGGGTAGTTGATGATACTATAGGAGAATTATCCCTTACACCCGGTTGGAGGAGAATTACCAGCCTTCCAGAGACAAGGGCAGTCTATGATATAATTGAAGATGTTAACCATACCATCTGGGTAGCTACATCAGAAGGGAAGGTATTTAAATCCTCTAATTCTGGTAATACCTGGGAGGAGACTTCACCTCTTCCTAAGGCTAAGGAGATAAGGTGTCTCCTCCCTTTTGGCAATATCATCCTTGCCTCTGGAATATGTGAGGATGACTCAGCAAGAATCTACAAGACCGGTGATGGGGGTAAAAGCTGGGTCTCTGAGGTGGTAATGATGGATAAGGGAGGTATAAAAGTAGTGGCTTCTAAAATCTTCTCTATAAAATTTTATGGACGCACCCTTTATGCAGCAGGTTCTTCGCAAGATGGAAAGGGTGTAGTCTTTGCTACACAAGATATAGAAAATTTAAAGGATTGGATAATTACAGGTCCTGGTATAAGGGGGTCTAAGGTATATGATATAGAATTCTTCCTTCCTAAGAATATTCTCTTCGCCTCAACAGATGGAGGAGAGATCTATGCCTATGACCCTGATAGGAAACTATGGAGACTCGAAAAGAGATTACCCTTGGCTAAGGATGTCTTTACTCTTTTCTCTTATAAGGATAAACTCTTTGCTGGAGCCTCTTGTGCGGATAATACAGCAAGGGTCTATACCATGATAGAAGGGGAATGGAGAATGAGTAAACCCTTAAGCTATGCAGGTGCAGTCCTGGATATCATTGGATTAGAAAGTGAAGGAGCTTTCTATCCCTTTGCAGCCACTGCTGGCTCTGACAGTGTAGCCAGGATATTCTTCTCTCAAGAGCCGTATATCAATTGGATGCCTTTTGGCGATGTATTTGGTCCTGCTACCCGAATAGAAGCCTTAGCCATCTCTCTATCTCTTCAAAACCTCCTCGCCGGTTCTGCACCAGATGGAGGGATTTATCTCTTGGGTTATAAAGAGAGTGGTTATCTTGAATCATCAAGGTATGTTATTACTCCTCCCAAGGTGGTATATGATAGCATCAGATGGGACTGTTCAGGGGAAGAAGTAAGGGTAAAGGTGAGAACCGTTCCTGACTCCTTCCCTGCCACTGAACCAAGCTGGAGTAATTGCCCTTATCTCCAGAATGGACAGTCCTTAAAAGGGGTGGATAATATAAATAAAGGGGAGGGCTTTGTGGATTATAGGATAGAACTCCTTTCACCCTCTCCACAAGAGACCCCAATATTTAAGGAGATTTCTATCTATTACCATCTCGACACCATACCTCCAGATAATCCTGATATCATTGAGAGTGATGAGAACCATCCTAAGGATTCTATCTCCTATGACCCTGTGATTACTATGACCTGGTCAAAGGGCTATGACCCTAATGGTATAAAGGGTTATGCCGTATCCTTTGATACCAATCCCTCTTCAATTCCTGATACATCCCTTCTGATTACCGATACCTGTTTTACAGATACCCTCTCCTCAGGAGAATGGTGGTTCCATCTAATGACCTGTGACAGTCTTGGGAACTGGACAGAATCCTCAGTAGATATAGGACCTTATAGAATAATTGTAGACACCACTGCCTTAAGACTGAGCCTTGACTTCAATCCAGACACCTGTTATATAGGAGATACAGTAGAGGTAGAGGTGACGACTTCAAAGATATTGTCTGCCCCTTATAGAGAGAGTTTAGCTGTGGAGTTTACACCCGAAGGTCTACCCCCTGAGACCCTTTTTGCCTTCCCAAAGGATGATTTCACATATCTCTTAGAATATCCTACCAAGAATAAGAACCCTGGAGAGGTGAAGGTAAGAACAGAGGCAGAAGATATGGCAGGGAACAGAGGGGAAGCAGAAGGGAGTTTTCTCATTCTTGCCCTCCCTCTGATGGAACTCCTCCCTATGGATTCTGCCTATGCCTATCCAAATCCTGCTTCCGGGGACTCTATATGCATCCGATACTTCCTCTCAGAAAAGGCAAAGGTGACCATCACCCTTTATACGATGGATGGTTTTAAGATTGATGAGTTCTCCTCTGATAATGAACCAGGGATAAATAGAAGATGGTTCTCCATATCTCAACTCCCCAATGATGTATACATCTTCAGGGTCTTTGCCCAAGGGGAATCAAGGGATGGGAAAGTCATAAAGAAGTTTGCAATCCTGAGATGAAGATACTATCCATCCTCTTAACCCTTTTAAGCTATGAACCAAAGACCTCTCTACGGTGGCTCAACCTTCCTATGGGTGCAAGGGCTTCTGGAGTGGGTTGTGCCTATACCGCCTTAGGTGAAGATATAAATGTCCTCTTCTATAACCCTTCTGGACTTGCCTGGAATAAGGATTTCCTCATAGGTGTGGACCATTCAGAGTCCTTTGGATGTGGATTCTCCCAGCTTGGATTATCTATCCCTTTAAATTTTGGAACAGTCTCCCTCAGAGCCCAGGGATACTGGACAGGAGAGATGGAGAGGAGGAGAAAAGAGGGACCCCCTGAAGGAACCTTTAGGAGCTTTGGAGATGAGTTTGGTCTATACTGGGCAAAGAACCTATCTCCCTGGCTGGGGTTTGGTATAGGAGCAGAGGCTATCCTTTTTGGAATTGCAGACTCCTCTGGATTGGGGTTCTCCTTAAAAGGAGGGGTTCAGGTCAAACTCCCCATAAATCTAAAATTTGGACTCTCTCTCACCGATTTTGGAAAAGCTCCTAATATAACTAATAACCCTCAAAAACTACCCACCAGATTGAGGATGGGTTTGGCATGGAGATACAATCCTATAAGTCTTTCCCTCGATTTTGTGAAGCCCATCTACGAACAAGGGATATACCTTCTACCAGGTATGGAGTATAAACTATTCCATCTATTAAATTTGAGGTTAGGCTACCGCTGGCTTGGTTCTGATTTTACAGGAGGCTTCTGTGGAGGGTTCGGAATCCCTATCAAATCCCTCTCAGTTGATTATGCCTTTCTCTTATACGGACCCTTAGGAATCTCTCATAGACTTGGAATCCAATACAGCTTCACCCCAAAGAGAAAGCCTGCCATCCCTGAGAAGGTATTGACAAAGGAGAGTCTCACCAGTGAATCCTTCTATAATGAGGGGATGGGATATCTTAAAGATGAGAGGTATGAGGAGGCGATAAGTTCCTTTGAGAAAGCCCTTATCTGGGACCCTGAAAACAGCAAAGCAGAAGAAGGGCTTGTCCTGGCAAGAGAAGAATTGGCAAAAGAGAGGTTTAGAGAGTATGTAAAAAGGGGTAAGGATGCCTATGAAAAAGGGAGTTACTTAGAGGCACTCTCCAATTTCCAGCAGGCATTCAGTATAGATTCTACAGATACAAAAGTGAAGGAATATCTAATACTGATAAATAAGAAACTTACACCATCAAAGAGTGAAATTAAGAGTGATTTTGAAAGGGGTTATGAATATTACACAAAGGGAGAATATAGAAAGGCTGTCCAGGTCTTTGAAGATATCTTAAGAAGAGAGCCTGATAACCCTGAGGCAAAGAGGTATATGAAGGAATCCTTGGAGAAGATAAAAGAGTCTATAAGTAGTATCCTCAGCAGGGCAGAGAGATATGAGAGAGCAGATAAGCTCCGAAAGGCTCTATTAGAACTGAAGAGAGGGTTGAGGGTAGACCCAAAATCCACTGCCATTAAATTAAAGATAGATGAGCTGAACCATAAGATTACTACAAGGGTATCAAAATATCTTAGCTCTGGTATTGAAGAGTTTAATAAAGGAAATTACAAAGAGGCAAGGAGATACTTTGAGATGGTTATTGCTCTTGACCCTAAAAACAGAAAGGCGAAAAGCTATATTGGAAAGATCCCTGTTTCCAAAAAGGAGGCATATGACCTATATCTTAAAGGAATCTTTGCCTATACCGAAGAGAACTACGAGTTGGCTATATCCTATTGGCAGGAGGCATTGAAACTCGACCCCTCTCTCAAAAAGATAGAGAAGAATATCAGAAGGGCAGAAGAGAAACTTCAATATCTGAAAAAGTGATGTGAGAAGAAAAAAGGTTCTTGAGCTTGTTATCAACCTCCCCTTCTTTTTTGGAAAAGGGGTGAGAAGTATCATAGAAGAGACCTGTAAAAAGTTAGAGATAGGGGAAGAGAATACCTATGCCTTGAAGAGTGCTATTGATGAGATATACACAAATATCTTTGAGCATGCCTATAAGAAAAAGCCAGGAAGGATAGTTATCAGGTTATATCAAAGTGATAAGAGACTGACCATATCTATTAAGGACTGGGGGGAGAGATACAATTTCTCCTCCCAGGGGTATATAGACCTGAGGGAAAAGATAGAAAAAGGAGAAACCAGAGGGCTTGGGCTTTCCCTTGCCCATAAATTGGTAGATAGACTTTCCTATAAAAGCAACCAGAGGGTGAATGAACATATAATAGTCAAAGAGTATAAGGAGGGAAAATGTTAAAGGTAGAGATATCCTTTGCTGATCCTGAACATAATATAGTGATTATAAAACCAGAAGGTTCTATCGATTCTACTACTGTTGGAGATATGAAACAGGTTATATCAAAACTTGTAGAGGAAGGACGGAGATACCTTATTATAGACTTCACTTTGGTAGATTATATATCCAGTGCAGGATGGGGTATAATTTTGGGTAGGCTCAGAGAGTTTAGGAATAGAAATGGAGATATATATCTCGTGGGAATGAGACCTCCTATATTCTCGGTATTCCAACTTATGGGTTTGAATACGGTGATAAACTATTTCGAGACCTTAAAAGAAGCAGCAGAGAGACTGGGAATTAAAGAGTTAGAAGAGATTAAAACTCCTGCAGTTACAGAAAAGAAGGAGGAGAAAAAACCTGGGGTTATGGAGTTTGAAACCATAATCAAGGAGATAATCATCAAAAACCCTCTGTGGGGGGCAAGGGAGATTGCAAGGGTTCTTCCAAAGTATGGAATCCCATCTGTAGGTTGGCTAAAGGTCTATAAGACTTTACGCAGATTAGGACTCCATACCCAGAAGAGAAGACTTCTCTTTGCAGTTTCTCAATTAAGAAAGGAATGATTCAGGGACTCAATTCAAGAATTAATACCCCTTCAGGCAGTTATGAGATAGAGACAGCTCCCATCCCTTCCCTTTTTAAGGTGGTCTGTAAAGTTTTTAAAAAGGGTAAAATAGTGGATTTCAGTGAGACCCCTTATGATGAAGAACTTCCTCCGAAATCTCTCTTAGAGTTAATCCATTTGATTCACGAAAAGAAATTGGAAGAGCTATCTACACTATTTCACATTGCCCAGGAATTGGTAAAGGAGAATAAAGCAAGCTTTTATAATCAACTTGGAGAGGTCTTTCTTAGAAGAGGATTTTTAGAGGAGGCAGAGCTATACCTACGCAAGGCTTTAGAGTTGAAGAAGAACTTTCCGGAGGCTTATCTAAATATGGGCAGGGTTTATCAGTATAAAAATGACTTTGGAGGGGCGCTCACATATCTTGATATGGGACTCCTCTTCTCCTCATCCCCTCAGCTTCTCTATCAGAAGGCTCTATGTTATAGAGAACTTAAAAGAGAAGAAGAGGCTATAGAAGAACTAAAGAAAGCTATAGATAAGGAACCAAAGTTTGCCAAGGCATACTTCCTTTTGGGATTACTTTCTATAAGGAAATCCCCGCAAGAGGCTATAAAGTATATAGAGAAAGCTCAAACCCTCTCATCCTTTTACCGAAGCCCTTTAATAGAAGATGGATTAAATCTCTTAAGGAATAGAAAAGAGGAGGAAGCTATTCGACTCTTTAACGATTTCGAAACTATATTAGAGAAGGATCCCCTACCCTTTATCTCTAAGGAGTTTGACCTATTCTTGAGATATACCGACCACTCAAAGAGAGCCATAGTCATTGATGATTATATTGAAAAATTGAAAGAGAGGTTGAAGGAGCATCCTGACTTTGCAGACCTCCACAATGAGTTAGGCAAGATATATCTATTGGCTATAAAACATTACTGGAATCGTGCAGTCTCAGAGTTCAAAAAGGCAACAGTATTAAACCCAAACTATGAAGAGGCTAAGAGGAATCTGGAGATTACAGAGTACGAATTGAGAGGTTTCCTTCTCTTTTTAAGGGGACTCCATAAATGAGATGGAGCCTTAGAGCAAAATTTAGCATATGGATTGCTGTATTTATTATTCTGGTTATGGGTGGATTTACCCTATACCTTACTAAACATGAGAGGGATGCACTAAGGAGGGAGATGGAATTGAGAGGGGTGGCTATCGCAAGAAATCTTGCAGCCAATGCCGAGGAACCCCTTATTGCAAGAGATGACCTTCCCTTAGCCCAGCTTGTTACCTCTGCTAAGAGAGATAACCCTGGAATTCTCTACTGTTTTATTACCGATGAGAAGGGAAGAATTGCTGCACATACAGATTTCTCAAAAATCAATACTCAATATAATCCACCCCTTGGTATAGAAATCTCTCCTTACAAAAAATATTCCACCTGCTCCTATACAGACCCAAAATATGGAAAGGTATATTATATCGCTTCTCCTATAACTATCCGAAAACACTTGATAGGGGTCATCCATGTAGGGATATCTCAAAAGGCAATCGCTTCTGCTATAGCACGCACCCAAAAAGGGAGTCTCCTATTTATTGGTATCGGAGTTCTTCTCGGTGTAATAGGTATTATAATATTTGTTGCCATAATCACCAGACCTCTTGGTAGAATCACTCAGGATATTATTGCCATTGGTGAAGGAGACCTGGATAGACCCATACTGGTAAAAGGAGAGGATGAGATTGGAAGGATAGGCTCTGCTGTAGCAGAAATGGCTCAAAAGTTAAAAAGGGCGCGTAGAGAGATGTTAGATAAGGAAAGAATGAAGAGGGACTTAGAGATTGCTCAGGAGATTCAAAAGACCGTGCTCCCTAAGTCTATACCTAAACCAGAAAACTTTGAGATAGAGGTGATGTATAGACCAAGCTATGAATTATCAGGAGACTATTATGAAATACTGAACTTAAAAGAGAACTACTATGGAATTTTCATATCTGATGTATCTGGAAAAGGGGCTGGGGGTTCTCTTGTCACGATGATGGTAAGAAGCTTTCTCAAACAGGAAGGTAGTAAAAGTTTAAGTCCTAAAGAGACAGTCTGTAATCTCAATAAATTTATAAAAGAGGATATTCCAGAAGAGAACTTTGTTACCGTCTTCTACGGAGTTCTAAATACTCAATCCTCAGAATTATCCTGGGTGAATGCAGGTCATACTCCTGGTTTTCTATATAGACCTGGTGAGAATAAAGTATACCCCCTCAACCCTAAGGGACTACCAGTAGGATTAAAAGTTATAGACTCCTTAACTTATAGGGACATGCTTGAGGAGAATAGATTAGAATTAAAAGAAGAAGACCTCCTCACCCTTTATACAGATGGGGTTACAGATGCTCGGGATGAAGAGGGCAGAACTTTTGGGGAGGAGAGATTGTTGGAATTTATAAAAGAGAATGGTAGATTATCTCCCCATT
>CAZWJY010000085.1:0-7704 GCA_964634335.1 uncultured bacterium | reverse complement strand
ACGGGAATTTTACCTTTGGCACCCCCTTCTCCTCTTCAGGGACTTCAAAGTAAGTCGCAGGTCTCCTCCCATATATTGAGGCAAAGAAGCTTCCCGGAAATCTCTTGATAGAGCGATTGTATATCCTTACCTTCTCATTGTATCTCATCCTCTCCACTGCAATTCGGTTCTCTGTTCCCTCAAGCTGGTCCATAAGTTTATTGAACTGCTCGTTTGCCTTGAGCTGAGGGTATGCCTCTGCAATGGCTAATAACCTGCCCAGGGCAGCACCCAAGGACTGGTTAGCCTCTATCTTTTCTGATATCGTCCTGGCACCTGCAAGCTTAGCCCTTGCCTGAGCAATCTTTAAGAATATCTCCTTCTCATGCCCCATATACCCCTTTACAGTGCTGACAAGATTGGGAATTAGGTCATTCCTCCTCTTTAGCTGATTCTCTACCTGTGCCCATTGTGCATGGATTGCCTCATTCTGGGATACAAAGCTATTGTAATACCCGATAAACATCCCGATGATTATCACAGGGATAGCTATGCCGATTATTATCCATACAATTTTTGGTGTCCTCCTCACTTTTACCTCCTTTAACTCCTCATACATACTCCCTCCCTTCTACTTTACCATCCTCCACCTGCTCCTCCTCCACCACAGCTCCCTCCCCCAAAACCACCAAACCCTCCACTAAATCCGCCCTGACCACCAAATGTCCCTCTTGTCCAGTATCCCCTTGTGCCTATGAATAAAAGGGGGATTAATCCAAAGAAGCCTGTGCGGAAGAGGAGAGGCAGGAAGAAGAATAAGAAGAGCAATCCGATGAGAGAACCACAAGGACTACCCCTGCGATGAGTAGATATCTCTGGAGCCTTTTCTGTCCCTGATATCTCTACTCCATACTCTTTGCCTAATTGTTTCGCAATAGCAAGGGTAGCGAGCCATAATCCTTTACCAAACTCTCCTTTGCGGAAATAGGGAACAAGGAACTTCCTATGCACCTCTCCACAGAAGGCATCAGGGAGTGCCCCCTCTACTCCGTATCCTGTCTCTATCCAGTCCTTCCTGTCTTCTATAGCCACAAGGATTAAGACACCATTGTCCTTTCCTTTCTTGCCTATTCCCCATCTGGTGAATAGATTGACTGCATACATATCTACAGCCTCAGGCTTGGTAGATTTAACCACAGCTATGGCAATCTCTGCACTCGTCTTCCTCTCCACTTCAGTAATTAAACTATTGAGTTTGCTTTTATACTCAGGAGATATTACACCCACAAAATCATTTACATAACCTAAGGGTTTTGGGTACTGATTGGTAGCTAAGATAAGGGCTAATAAGAGTGTGGTCATTTTATCTCATCTTATCAGCTATCATAGCCAGCTTCTCTATCTCCTCAAGGTATCTCCCATAAAGGGTTTCCAGTTCTTCCCCAGACAATTTAACCTTTGTCAACTTCAAGTCAAGAATCTTATGAAAGAGTTCCTTATCCATTCCAAACTCTATTCCCATAGCATCTATAGCCTCTCTTTTCCCTATGGGTGGAGTCTTCCCTTTCAACCTGAGCATACCCTTAAACACCGGGATAAAGGAGGTAATGGACTCTATAAGTATTGACCTTATATGTTTTCTACTTCCACCACCCTCAAGATATGCCTGGCGGAGCCTGACAAGCTTTCCCTTAAGCTGTTCTTCACACTCTAAGCGAAGATTCTCTGTCCCAATCTCTAAGGACTCAAAGGGGTCATCACCATAAATCACGGTATGCATAGCTGCCATATCCAAGAACTCTATGGGGAAGACATCTGAGGAGGTCTGCATATAAAACTCAGTGAAGAAGAGGGGTGCGATGATACCCTTCCTCCTCCCCTTAGCTACTAAGCGGTGGCATTTCTTAAGTTGCGGAAGTCCGATATCCTCACAAACGACAAGCATATTGACATTTGATTTCCCTTTAACAAAATCCTTCCCTGCTGCACTACCAAAGACTACAATAGACTTGACATTATCTCCCAAGAGGTTAAGTATCTCTTGAGCATAAGAGCTTATAACCTCTCTTACAGGTTCTGCAACCCTTTCTACATTAATCTTTTTATTCAAACTGCCCCCTTTCTATCCTATTTCACTATAGGATTTTAGGTAGGCTTGTCAACCCTGGGCTATGGTGGGAATCGACCTCTTGACAATTTCCATTCCTGGAGTAAACTATCCAGAAAGGGGGTATAGTATGAGGGGAAATTCTCGTTTTGAAAAAGGGGTTATGATTATTCTCTTAGGGATGGTAGGGTTCTATGCCTGCCAGAAGAAAGAGTTGAAAGAGGAAGCAAGGAAGGTTTTGGTAGAGGCTCTTCAGGAGAAGAATATCTATGCCAGACTATCAGCAGCCGAAGCCCTGGCAGAGATGGGAGAGACTGCAAAGATTTCTATAATTAGAGAGGCATTAAAAAATCCTGACGGGAATGTCCGGGGTGCTGCAGCCAGAGCTATAGCCAGGCTTAAGGATAGAGGGAGTATAGAGGAGGTGAGAGAACTACTTAAGGATGATATGCCCTTTACCAGAGTGATTGCTATGGAAGTTCTGGCAGAGCTGGAGGATAAGCAAGCCCTGCCTTTTCTAAGAGAGAGGATAAGAGATAAGCTGTCTCCAATCAGGAAAGCAGCTGTTGAAGCTATTGGGGCTATGAAGGATAAGGCATCAATGAGAGAATTGAGAACCGCTCTAAGAGATAAGGACCCTTATGTTCATTATGCAGCAGCAGCAGCATTAGCAAAGCTTGGAGATAAGTCAGCCCTTCAGGATTTGAGAAAAGGGCTTGGTAGTGAAGACCCCGGTCTTCAGATATATGTCATCCAAGCTCTGGGAGATTTGAAGGATGAGGTATCCGCACCTTTCTTAGAAGAGAGGCTTGAGAGTCCAAGGATGGATATAAGGGTATATGCTGCAGAAGCACTCCTTAAGATAGATAAAGAGAAATATAAGGAGAAAGCCTTCCCTGTTCTACTCCAGACTTTTGAGATAGAAGACCCATTGTTAAGGACATCGGTAATAGAACTTATGACTCAAATTGAGGACCCCTTCTTTATAAAACCCCTTGAGGAGAGAGTGAAAGAGGATAAGTATGTGAATGTGAGGGTAGCAGCAGTGAAAGCCCTTGTGAGGATGAGAGATACCTCTCTTGTAGATATTCTCTCTAAATACTTGAAATACCCTGACCCCTTTATGAGAATAGCCGCAGCCTGGGGCATACAGAAGTTGAAGAAGTAGGTTTAAATAATTGGAGATTGTCAGAATTGTTGTAGGGGAGTTATTTACCAACTGCTATATCATTAAAGATAAAGGGGAGAGTTGTATAATTGACCCAGGAGCTCAACCAGAGAGGATACTGGAGAATATAGAGGGGAGGGTTAAATATATCATAAACACCCATGGACATATAGACCATATAGGAGCAGACTTAAAGATAAGGGAGAAGACTCAGGCTAAAATCCTTATCCATCCACTCGATGCTCCCCTCCTGCCTATAAAACCAGATATCCTTTTAGAAGAAGGGGATGTGATAGATATAGGGGGTATAAACCTTAAAGTCCTGCATACACCTGGTCATACCCAGGGCTCTATCTCTCTTCTGGGAGAGGACTTTATAATTACCGGGGATACCCTTTTCAGAGATGGGATAGGCAGAACAGACCTCCCCGGAGGTTCTGAAGAGGATATATTCAAATCCCTTGAAAGGCTTAAGAAGTATTTAAGAAAAGGGATGGTAATATATCCTGGACATGGGGATGTAGCCACATATGAGGAGATAGGGTTCTATAAAGAGTATTAGTATCTCCCTATCTCCCTTATACTATCCATTCTCCCATAACAGATAAGCTGGTCTCCTTTTTTGATGATATCCTCTGCCTTTGGTAGAATTATGGATGAACCTTCCCTCTCTATGGATAGGATGAGCACCTCCTTTTGAGTAAAGCCTGCCTGAGAGATAGAGACCCCTATGAGAGGGGAATCCTCTTTAATTATAACCTTTGCTATTCCATAGTCTGGTGTGATATGGAGGATCTCTTCAACAGTCTTCTTTTCCACACCCCATCGGATAGAGAGACTCTTTACTACCCTCTTCCTTATCCAGGCTACAACCTTTGGATGGGGGAGGAATTTTACTAAGAGGAATAAGAATAGGATTAGGATTACGAGCTTTATAGGAACAGAGGATGGTTCTCCTTGAGTAAAGGATAGGATAAGGGTGGAGATAACTGAGACAAGCCCTGCCTTCCCGAGAATCATAAGGGTCATTATGATTCTTCTCCTCCGCTCATTGGTCACTACAAGTTCTGCATCCTTAGTAGTAAATCCTGTGGTAGTGAAGGCGGATAGAGCCTGGAATTGAGCCTTCTTCTCATCAAGCCCTGTCATCATCAGGGCAAAAGCTCCTGCCTTTACAACGAGATAAGAGGCAAGGATGATAGCAAGAACAGGTATAATGAGTAATGTGCTGGACATCTATCCCTCCTGTATAGGAATTGCCTTAGGGGGTTTACCAAAGACCCTTTTATAGACCTCTGGATACCTGTCCTTTCCCCCAATCAAGAGGAAAGTGAGAGGCATAACCTCCTGAGCGAGTTGAGTGAGTCTATTTGCCAGCTTACGGATCTCCCATTGGGCACTTCTATCCTCCCTTAACCTTGATATGTGATAGAGCTCCCTTGCATTTACAGTTAAGAGGACCCTTTTGCGATGAGCATTTGTCAAAATATAAGGGGCTGTATAAGGATTTTCCTGGTATATTTTGAAATAGAGCTCTTCACTCCTCTCCATAACCTCTTTAAAATCCTTATCCATCCCTATCTCTTTTATAGACTCCGGGATGGTTATGCCCAGACTTGGATTATACTCCTGAGAAGTGATGGTAGCCATTCTGTGGCGTTTTAGCTGGGCAAAGCAAGAGGCAGAGACCACAATATCATAGCTAAGGTTGATATGTTCAAACTCCCTCAATACTGCATCGTAGAACTCCATATATCTGAAGGAAGACTTGAGGAGTTCCCTCTTCTTTTCAGGAGATAGCCCCAAGACCCTTTTAAAGCACTCCTTAAAAGGTAGTTGAGTCGTCCTATGGATTAAGGAGGCAAGGAGGATTTCATCCCCATCCTTTGTATAACCCACAAGTTCTACATCAGAATGTCCCTTCTCTTTTTCTGGTTTTACTATTTCTTGAATAAACCTCTTCATCTCAGGATAGGTTTTCTTATCATAATCATTGGCTTTATAGAAGAGGATGATAGAAGGGGTAACCCTTTCAACCAGCTGGAAGAGTCTCTCCCCCAACTCCTTTACCTCTGATAATGGATGGGAGGCAAATCTTCTGAGCATAAGTTCTAAATTTCTTGCATTTGTAGTCATACCGAGTTGGCTCTGAGTGGCTAAGCAGACTGTATACCTTGCATCCTCCTTTGCCCTCCCCTCAATCCTCTTTCTGGAAAAGTGGGGATATTTCCGGGAGAAATGAACCTTCAATCTCTCATAAAGCTTACGGTAGAAATTATTCTGGATTCTTACAGTCTCAATAAAGGGTTTAAGGAGAGGGGTGGCTTTAATCTCCTGGGGGATTACAAAATCACCTGAAAGGGTAATATATCTCTGGGATTTCTCTGTATAAGAACAGAGTCTGAATCTCTCTATCTCTTCAACTATAAGTCTTGAGACACCAATAATATCAAAGTTGAAGACCGAATGTTCTGCAATGGAGTGGTGTCCCATCTTAAAGATAATCCTCTTATTAGATTTCCTTGCAGAGTCAATCTCTTCTCTGGCAATCTTTCTCAATTCATCCACAGGTTTTGGAGACCGAGATATTCTTGCATAGGCAGCAGAGAGGGTCTCTGGGGTGAGGGTAATATTCCTGTCCCTATTCAATTCCTCTAAGACTTCTCTATCCACATTAAAACCGGCAAGTAGGACCTTCACCCTTAAGGCTACCTATAATTTATCCTATGTCAACCCTGCTTTCAATCAGAACTACGCTGACTCTCCCTACCTTTTCTTTAGCGACCTCCATCGTTATTGTGTTATGCGAAGCACTGGGGAGTAAAGCGACACTATTCACCATAGGCTGGTGCCCAACCTCTTTATTCACAGAAATAGATGTGTCAAAAGTGTAGACCTCACTCCAGATGACTTATTAGAAATCTTTTCACAAAAGGAGGATATCTTTCCACATATTCAAAGAGTAGCCTTTTAGAAAGGAGATCTAGATTCAACTCATCCATATCTATTGATGCCATCCCCTTTTTAAAAAGGTAGACCTGGTCTAAGAATGCCTTCTCCCTTTTTGCTATATAAATTCCTGCCTCTTTGATAAATCCCCAGAAGAGTTCTCTCTTAATTTGTCTAAACTCTATATCCCTACCTGCTACTGTATATCTTCGTGTCTTCCGTGGAGTAGCAAAAGTCAAAGTATAAGGGATGAGATTTAAAACTCCATACCTTGCAAGAGCATACTCAAAAGAGAGATAATTGGGGAAATAGAGTTGAGAGGCTATTTTTTCAATAAGAATCTCCCTTCCAAAAGGGACATAAAGACCTTTTCCTATCCTTTCCAGAATCTTCATATCTACCCATCTATTGAGAGTCACATAAAGGGATTCTCTCTTGATACCAGTAATCTTTTCTAAATCTGAAATGGTATAGAAGGGTTTATTTATTTCTAACAATCTTTTTAAAACTTTAATGCCTTTCACTCCTTTAACCTTTCTATAACTCTCCAGAACCCCTTGGGTAGATACTTTCTCAAATCTCTTCTCAAGATAGTTTTAGGCAGGAGAACCTCCTTAGGATTGTAGGGTAAATTAAGTCGTTGGCTTAGATACCAGAGGTCAAAGATATCCTTAGATTTAAGTCTCTCCTTTGCACAGATGAGTTTATCCTTATATAACTGTCTCAAAGTTGCTACCTGCACTAAAGCCTGCAGGTTCACACTTGGAGAACTTAAGAGTTTTAATTCCCATTTATAACCTCTCTGTATACGCTTTGAGATTTCTATTTTAATTCTAAAGGGTGTAGATAGGTAGTTAATAGACACCCTTATTTCTGCAAGGTAAGTGTAATACTTCTCAACACAGTCCGTAATTGAGAGTTCAGGATAAGGAGAAATTATTCTCTCTACCAAAGGGCAGAACCTTTTTTTAAGAGTATCTCTCAATAATGAGAAATCCAGATCCTCGGAGAATCTCGGTGAACCATAGACGAGTCTTAGAGCTGTTCCACCCTTAAAAACGAGGAATTTCCCATAGATAGATTCAAAAAGTCCTTTCAGAATCACTACCTCCCAATATTCCCTTACTACATTAATTATATTAACCTTGAGCCTCCTCGCTTCTAAAATTGCCATATCTCGTTCCATAATTATTAACAGATATTATAAGAAAAGGGGAACAAGTCAAGATAGTTTCTTTTTAAACAATCATCTTCTCCTTAGAAGCCTCTATCCCTTTTAAAAACCCTGGACCACATTTTACATCCAACCTATAGGGTTTCAATTCTAATCCTGTTATCCATTGTTTCACCCTCTCGTATTGCTCCTTTCCGATAGTAAAATCTAAAGAGGAGTAGTTATAGAAGAGTCTCGGTCTTAAGAGAAAGAACTTTGTATTCTTACAGACATTGGGGATATACTTCAACTGAACCATCAAAAGGTCATAGCAGATAAACCCAATAG
>CAZWJY010000084.1:5601-7753 GCA_964634335.1 uncultured bacterium | reverse complement strand
GAAGTCTACAGATTTCTATCCAAAATTAGCCTCAGGACTTACCATCTTTGACCTTGAGGAATGGTAGATTTATAGATTATTTTACAACCGCTATCTTCTCTATCCTCCTCTCCCCTTTGAAGGTGACTACTGCCAAATACAGACCACTTGCTCTATCCTTCGGCTCCCAATAAGCCATTCCCCTTATCTTATCTATCCTCAACTCCTCTATGAACTCCCCAGCCAAGGTATATATCCTTATCCTTGCATTTTGTGGAATTCCTTCAAAGATAACCCTCTCCCTACCTATGACAGGATTGGGATAAACTACTACACTCTCCAGATTAGTCTTTGGAGGAACCTGGTAATTTAACAGACTCAATCCCTGAGATGTTCCTACCCATACCCTACCCCTTTCATCGTCTACATATAAGGAGAGATAATCTGCATAGTCTCCGTCAGGTATTAGTCCTGAATTACTGGAAGTAAAGCTCTCCCACTCCTTTCTATATGGTTTAAATAGAGAGAGTCCCTTATCAGTAAGAATCCAGACATTTCCGAACCCATCAGCTCTTATCTTGACTATTACATTAGAGAGGAGACCCCCTGAGGTATTCTCCTTTGTATAAATAGTCTTAAGCTCTCCGTCTTCTAAGAGTCCCAGCCCCTTTTCCGTTCCTATCCATATTCTATCCTCAGGGTCTATGCTCACACTGGATATGAGGTTAGATGGGAGATTATCCTTCTCGTAAGTAAAAACCTTTAAGGTATCGTCCCTTTCATCTTCTAATGTATTGGAGCAATTAAACATCAGAAGTCCTGATGATGTAGCCACCCATACCCTCCCCTCAGAATCAAAATCCATATCCACGCCTCCTGATGTAGGAGTGGGGAAGGAGAACCAATTTTTCATATCAAAGGCTCTTAACAATCCATCCAACCAATAGTAGACCCAGACTACCCCTCTATTCACGCCCAAAGCACCCACAACATTCTTTAACCCCTCCCTTACATAAGTTGCGAAGGTATCTACCTGAGGGTCATAGACTACCAATCCTGTATCTCCTCTCCAACATCCAAACCATATCCTATTCCTTTCATCTACTGCTACCCTAAAGGCTCCTGATGATTTGGGAAACTTTACCTGACTCCATTCTGCTCCCTCTAGATGGCTCACTGAGACAGAGGTATTGAACCCATGATGGCAGAGCCATAGATTACCTAAAAGGTCAACGCATATATCCGTAATATGATTAGAAAAAGGGCCTGGAGGGAGGTATTGTCTAAATTCTCCCCCTCTCAATTCCCATAACCCATAAGCTGTATAATCTGCTGAGGACCCGTATTTATATACCCATCCTATTCCTGTTCCAAACCAGATTGCTCCAGAAGTATAAGAAAGACATTCAATTTTGTCCATAGAACCGGATTCTATTCCATATCTGGGAAAAAGATATATCCAATTTTTATCGAACCATTTATGCAGACCTACAGTAGTAGCGAGAAACAGCGTATCATCTACCCAGAGCATATCCTCTACTTTTCCATGATATTTAAGGATATAAGAGGAGAATAGGGATAAGGTATCAAACCCCATCCCATTATACACCCCTATTCCGGAATCTGATGCCACATAGACCTTTGAACCCTTAATTGCTATAGAGGTTACTCTATCCCCTGGTATACCTTGCTCACTCCCATACTCCTCTACTCTTAGATTCTTATCCACTCTGCTGACTCCATGGTCTGTTCCTATCCAGATATCCTCCCCTATCTCAAGGCAGATAATACCCTTAATAGAAAGCAGGGTATCCTCATCATCCCAGGGTTTAAGGGGGGTAGCATTATCATCCAATACATAGAGCCCTGAGGATGTAGCCACAAATATGGTATCCCCTCTAACTTTTATATCTATGATATCCCTCTCAGGGATTCTCTCAATAGGATACTGGCAAACCTCTTTTGAAGATGGGTTAAAGATTACTAACCCTCCACCTCCGCTACCCAACCATAAATTCCCCTTTCCATCCATAGCCAAGCATTTCATTCTATTTATGGGTAATCCATCTACATTGGTGAAGACTCTTATAAATGCAGAATCTTTAATAGAGAATTCTGCCAGCCCACCATTAGTAGCGCACCAGATATGACCGCCATCCTCCACCATATCATA
>CAZWJY010000084.1:745-5591 GCA_964634335.1 uncultured bacterium | reverse complement strand
CATTTGTATAACTCTCCCAGTTTACTGAGAATAAAAGTATTAAAAAGATATTCATCTCTTAAATATGATTATAGAAATTACAAGTCCTATCAAAAGGATGAGGAGGGGGATAATTCTATTTTGACTAAAGAGAGAGAGCCCAAGACATCCTAAGAGAAAGGTCACAAGATATAAGTATAATACAGCCTTCTTCTGGTCTATCCCTAATTTGAGTATTTTATAGTGGATATGTTCCCTGTCTGCCTCAAAGATATTCCTTCTATTTCTTGAACGGCGAACCACTGTAGTAACAACATCAAGGATAGGGAACCCAAGGGCTAATACAGGAAAGAGGAGACTCACCAAGGCTACACTCTTCCCTGCTCCTATAAGGGAGAGGGAACCTAAGGAGAAACCGAGAAAGGCAGAACCTGTGTCTCCCATAAATATCCGGGCAGGAGAGAAGTTATAAGGGAGAAAACCCATAGATGCCCCACATAAGGAGAGTGCCCATAGACCTGCTATCGGTCTCCTTGCTAAAAGGGAGGAGAAGAATAGAAACAGGGAACTAATAGCCACAACCCCTGCTGCAAGCCCATCAAGCCCATCTATAAGATTTATGGCATTGGTTATAAGGAGTATCCAGAGAATACCAACGGGATAGGAGAAACCCCCTAAGTAGACCTTACCAATGAAGGGGAGATTGAGACTCTGTAAGGGGTTCATCAATAGAAGGAAGAGACCCCCACCTATTATTTGAAAGAGGAACTTCATCCCTATAGGTGACCCCTTAATATCATCATAGATAGAGACACCTATTACAGGCAGAGAGGCTATAATTACCTTTAAAAGAGGGAAATCAGTAGTCCCTTTAAAGAATATCTCTGTTATAAGAGTAAGAGATATAAAAGAGGAGAGGATTATGGCTATCCCTCCAAGAGTGGGTCTGCGCTCTTTATGAAATTTCCTCCTATCAGGATTATCATATAGAGAGAATCTCTTAGACTCTCTTATTATCAAGGGAGTAAGGGATAGAGAGATACCCAAGCTCAACAGAAACCCTAAGCTATAGATCACTCTGATACTCTCTGCAAAAATATCTCTTTTGCCTTATTAAAGTGTTCCAAAGCCTCCTTACTCTTTCCACCCAGAGCCCTATAGAATTCCTTTTCCCCTATCCTTTCTATTTCTCTTAACTCTTTCTCCTTAAATAGTCTTGATAGAATATCAGCAGCCACAAACATATAAGGGTCACAGTAGGCACACATAAACCTTATCTCTTTCACTCTCTTAGAATCCATCCTTATATATAGAGAGAGCTGGTCTCTCCCCTCTTTCTCACATACCCTCTCCTCTATCACTACATCTGCATCCTCTAATCTCCCCATATTACTCTCTTTGGGATTTGAGAACATTCTGGTAAAATAGTCCTGAACCACTATTTCCATAACTCCCTTTTTGGTAAGGTAGGAAAGTTTCTGAGGGAAGCAAGAACCTCTTTTAATCCCTTTATAAAACAGTCGCACTCCTCTTCAGTATTATACAGATATAAGGAGACACGGAACATAGTGGGTCTAAATCCAGGCCAGATAGAGTCCCACTTCTCCTCCTGACTATGATACCAGGCATTTACACAAAAGCTCCCCTTCCTTATCATTATATTCCACTTCTCACTCAGTTTCTCATCTATATCTGGGTCATCATCAGAGAGTCTTGTGCAGGGTTTGCGTAAGAAGAATGAGAGTATCCCAGAGCGGTGCTCAGGTTCCTTTGGTCCAACTATCTCTACTTCATCAAACTCTAAGATCTTCTCAGTAAGGTAGCTGTTCAATTCTATCTCATAGTTTTTTATCCTCTCCATCCCTATCTCCTGGAGATAGGATACCGCCTCCCCTGCACCTATAATCCCTGCATAATTTTGCAAACCTGCCTCAAATTTCAGGGGGGGTGGCTGATAGAGAGGAGGGGATGAGGGGAATGTGTCTATTATGGTCCCCCCTCCGGTAATAAAGGGTTTCAACTCCTTCAGGACATCCTCTCTTCCATAGAGCACCCCCACCCCTGTTGGACCACACATCTTATGAATGGAGAAAACTAAAAGGTCTACCCCAAGCTTCTGGACATCCACTCCTCTATGAGGAACTGCCTGGGCACTGTCTAATAAAAGGAGGGATTTTGGATTCACCTCCTTCAGCTTCTTTTGAATCTCTATAATTACTTCATCCTTTATAAAGGTTCCATCCAGATTTGATACATGGGCAAGGCTTACCAGTCTCACTCTTTTCCCTTCCTCTTTTAAAATCTCTAAAAATTTGTCATAGTCAAAGGTATTATCCGGTGCAGATGGGATAGCTATATGTTTTCTTATCATTCTCTTCTCCTTCAGTTCCTGCCAAGGGCAGAGGTTTGAGTTATGCTCCTTATCAGTGGTTAGAACTACATCCTCTCTATCCCAATCGATACCATAAGCGATAAGGTTTATAGACTCTGTAGTATTCTTTGTAAAGACAATCTCCTCCGGCTTTTTAGCATTTATAAAACTCTTTACCTTCTCCCTTGCCTTTTCCACTTCTTCATCCACCTTTTTAGCGAACCAGTGGTTACTCCTCCCTCCACAAGCAGGATAATAGAGATAATACTCCTCTATAGCTTTAATCACCCTTGAAGGTTTTAGAGTCATACAGGCATTATCAAGATATATAGGGGGCTTCCCATTCCTCTCCTGCTGGAGTGCAGGGAAGTCTTTCCTATGGGAGACCATTACATCTATCTTAAGTAGGTTTTTAGATATGTCAAGACTCTCCCTTTCTGGCAGGGAGGATTCAATTAACAACAGCCCGCCCTTGACTTCTTTAGATTTTTCTGTAAATTTTTGTATGAGACATCTCTGTATATTAACTCTATTACTCTTCTATACCAGAGGTCTCTCCTACAGTTCCAGAGTGATAATAAATGAGGTGATGGCAAATCCAAAAGGGAAAGAGACAGGGGCAGGCTCTCCAGGTGATAGGAATGAGTTTATAGAGCTATACAATATATCTGAGGATACGATAGACCTATCAGGGTGGTGGTTCACAGATTTCGATGCCACAGATAGCATAGTCCCTTGGGAAGACACCTCTCTCCTATCCCATTATCCCGGAATAATAATAAAATCTATGCTCCTCTATCCCCACTCCTTTGCCCTCATCCTTGACCCTGAGTATACATCTACAGATACTACAGGGGGTTATTATGAGCCTTATGATATTCCTCCAAATACCCTGATTCTTACCATAGACAACACCACTCTGGGCAACGGGCTTTCTAATAATGACCCACTCCTTCTATATTCCCCTGATGGAGATTCCTCCAGCTTTGGCACCCCCTTTGATGAGGATGGCTTCCCGGAGAATGCAGGAGATGGTATATCCTGGGAGAGGATAGAGCCTTCAGAGGGAGATGTGATAACCAACTGGGATAAATGTAAAGACCCCTCAGGCTGCACCCCTGGAAGGATTAACAGCGTAGGGATTGAAGAGAGAGGGTCTTCCACTCCTTCTCATCCTCTCTATCCAAACCCCTCCAGAAATATCCCCTTCCCTTCCATCAGGAATACCCTTTCTGTTTATAATTCCTCTGGGATGCTCTTAAAGAGGATAGATACCTCAAAAGGTATGAATATAAGATTCCCCCCTGGAATATACTTTCTCCTATGGAGAGAGGGAAATAGGAACATCTGTAGAAAGGTCATAGTCCTTAACTGAAGGTATCGGCTGGTATAGAGGATAAGAGTTTAAGGAGGCTGAGATATCCTATTGCAGTCTCTCCTTTGAGAGGAGAAGCCCATTTTATGAGTTATTAGAATTTAATGATTAGAAGACTACCCCCTGAGTAGTCTTCCCTTTTAAGTAAAGAGAGAGTGAGTTTTGTTAGCTCATAAGGATTTATCCAGCCGTTGCCTCCACTCATATCCGTTCTTCCAGCGAGAGTCTCTACCAAAAAGCCAGGCTACAGCAGTCCCTCCTAAGGAGCCTATTAGAGGGAAAGTAGCTAAGGACCCACTACTCTCTAATTCCAGAAATATGGGGATACTAAAACCATAATATAGACCAAACCATCCATAGTTGCATAGGAGTTGGGATGTCCCTGCAGACATCTCTGTGGCAGAAGCCATAATATATCCTCCTATATTCTCCCCTAAACTGAAGAGAAGAGGGATATAGTGATGGTTGGAGAGTTCTAAGGCAGCATTGAGGAGATAACCATGAACAATACCCAAGACACCGAAGTGGAAAGCAAGATTAGCCTGTGCATAGCTTACCCGAACCTTCTGAGTACCGAAAAAGGGACACCAAATCCCAGCCCTGCAACTATCATCCCTGTCCCTACTGCCCGTCTCCCTTCCATCTCTAAGGAGAGAGGGACTGCCCAATCATAATAGGAGAGGGAGAGTGCCATCTCTCCAATCACTAACCAGGGCCTCCCTTCTTGAGGAGGAGTCCTGAAGGATGAAGTATCAAGCCCTTGGGCAGATAAGTTAGCCACCCCGAGAAGTGACAGTATCCCTAAGGTGCATACCTTTTTACATCGCTTCCTCATATTTATCCTCCTTTCTCTTTTATTTAAGACTTTTACCCCCAACCCTATTAATTATTATAGAGTATTAAAATAAATTGTCAAGAAGCTTCTAAAAGTGTTTGAACTGTTGACGAATTCCAAAAAAGGGAGTATAATGGTTTATGGGTAATTTGGAATCGATAGGAGTAATGGCAGCGATAAGGAGGAGAAGGAGTATCAGGGCTTATTCAGACCAGCCTATTGAAGATGAAAAAATCCAGATACTACTTGAGGCAGCAAGACTTGCGCCCTCCACTGGAAATACTCA
>CAZWJY010000084.1:0-735 GCA_964634335.1 uncultured bacterium | reverse complement strand
TGTGTTTTAAGAGGGACAGAGAGGGTTAACCGCTGGATGACTTCAGCACCCTGTGTTATTGTTGCCTGTGGTAAACCTCACCCAATCGTCCATTTAGGGGCAAAGATTTTGGGAATGGATCTATTGAAAATTGATGTAGCCATTGCAGTAGAGCATATCGTCCTTACTGCTACTGAACTTGGTCTTGGTACCTGCTGGATTGGCTGGTTTTCAGAGAAGAAGATAAAAAGGCTTCTCCATATTCCTTGGAATGTAAAGGTTGTAGCCCTCCTTACTCTTGGCTATCCCAAAAATCCTTCTACCCCAGAATCGATAGGCGGTAAACATCCCACACCTCGGAAAGATATAGAAGAGATCTACTCCTTGGATAGATATCAAGTTAGAAAGAGATGAGAGGCATTACAAGACTTTAGGGATGGGTGCAGGCTCTTGTGAACTTTTTGTAGAACCACTTGACTTTCAGATTTCTGCTCTCAGATGAGTATATAGATGAAGTAGAATATATTACTTCACCCTCTTACTGTAAGAACCTTAGATACTGGAACCTATGAGGGTAGAATTCAGTTGTTTGAGCATAAAAAAGTTATGGGCGTAGATGGGACTTTTTCATCAAAGGGAAACTTTCGTGCCTGTCCTATTCAGCTTTTTTTCAAAAATAAATTATCTCTATGGGAACAGAGGTTTATAGCCTATTGGTTTAATTACAATCTTGAGAAACTAAGGGCAGAATGGAAT
>CAZWJY010000083.1:5364-7762 GCA_964634335.1 uncultured bacterium | reverse complement strand
GAGATTTCCTTTTCCTATAAAGGAGTATGAAGGGAGAACGGTTAGAAGGATAAAAGTCACGAGTGAGACCGGGAAGATATATACCTTTGATATAGAGACAGGAGAGATAGAAGAATAATTCTTAGATAATTTGTAGACCTCTCCTCCTGTTATAAATTATAATGGTGTCAACCCCTTATTCTCCTTGCCCTGGGAACTTGACTCTTTAATTCCCCTTCCTTGTATAACCCTACCCCAAGAGGAAAGTTTTTGTAAAATACTACTACAAACCCTTTCTCTACCCCTCTTTTTCTTAACTTTACCTTCTCCCCCTTACAGAATCTTAGGGCTTCTTCTTTATTTAGTTCTATTCTGTTCTTTTTTACTTCTCTTCCCAGGAGTTGCATCCCATTAGTGGTGGGCTTTACAGTATGGGGAAAGACCCTGGCAATCTTTATCCCTCTCCTCTGAATTCTTAGCCTATTGAAATCCCCTGCCTCCCTGCTTGCCATCCATACCCCATTCTGATAGGTAAAAATAGAGAATCTTTTGAAATTGTTTTTGGCTATCCCAAATCTCTTCTCAAAGGTGGAGAGAAATTTTTCAATCATAACTTTCTTACCCTTGCAATGAAGAACCCTTCTGTATCATTATCCTGAGGATATATCCTTACACACCTCTTTACCTCTTCTCTATATTCCTTACCCCTCCATCCCTCTATCCCCTCTCTTGTCTTTAGACCTTTGACCTCTATCTCCTCCAATTTTGCATCTTCAAATTTTTTTAATAGAAAATCTATAACCTCCTCATTCTCTTCAGGGGCAAAGGTGCAGGTGGAATAGACAAGAACCCCTCCCTTTTTTAAACACCTGAAGGCTGAGGAGATGAGTCCCTTTTGTAGAGACGATAACCTCTTTATAGAGCTTTCACTCCATCTGTATAGAGCCTCCTTAGATTTTCTTAATGTCCCTTCTGCTGAACAAGGGGCATCCAAAAGGATTTTATCAAAGTATTCTGGTAATAACCTCCCCATCCTCCTTCCATCCATCCGGGTGACTACTGTGTTTATAACCCCTGCCCTGTCTATATTGCCTGATAGGGCTTTTATCCTCTTTATGGATGTATCATTAGCTACAATGAGTCCGTGATTATCCATAAACTGGGCAAGCTGGGTGGTCTTGGAACCAGGGGCTGCTGCCATATCCAGTACTCTATCATCCTGTTGTGGAGATAGAACAATTACAGGAATCATAGATGCTGCCTCCTGAAGATAGATATAACCCAGGAAATGGGCAAGATGATTTCCAATCCTTCCCTCTTTCTCAGTTATAAATCCGTCTCTATACCATCCCAAGGGGATGGGATTTAAGTCAGAGATTAAAGAGAGAATCTCTTCCCTTTCTGCCTTCAAGGTATTTATCCTAAAGGTTGTTTTTAAAGGGAGCAAGAGATAATCTAAGAATAGATTGAGATCTGGTATAATCTCTTCATATCTCTCTCTTAACCTGGTTAATAATTTTCTCAAAGGTATTTTGCTATAGAGCTTAGAGTAACTACAAGCATAAGAATCTTATAGAGCTCTTTTGTATTATCTGTCTTGAATCTTATCCCCCTTCCAGAGAACCTCTCTATCCCAGGTATCATTTCTACAAGGTCTGTTCTTAAGGTATCGGTGAGTTCTATCTCTGTAGTTATTGGGGGAGATATCTTTAATGGGGGGATATCTTTACATTTAATAGCTGCAAGTCTTGATTTCTCTCTTATCTCCTTGAGAACTTCATCAAATGGTCTTACAATTGCACTGAATCTTGACAATCCATATTTTGTTACTACCTTCTCCACTCTATCATCAAACACCGTGGATATTTGAGATATGAGTTTATCGTCCCCTGATATGAAGACCACAGGAATTCCAAAATCTCCTGCATAATAACCGTTTATCTCTGCCTCAGTCACATCTCTATTATTCACCCTTATCCTGTAGATGCTTGATGAGGAGTAGGTATGGTCCATAAGAGCCCTTTCAGTCCCTATGCCTGCATGATAGCCGAGTAGGTATACACAATCAAAGGACCCCTCCAAGCTTTCAAGCATATAATAAGTTCTTGGAAATCCTCGCACCACAGTTACCCCTTCGAGTTCTTCAAATAAGAGATTTGTTCCATATCCATGGGAGTCGCATACCCTTATCTCTTCTATATTTAGTGAAGATTCCCTTATCCCATCTATACAGGCTTTCACCTCTTGGGTGAGGAGTCTCTTCCATCTTTGAGGCTCTTTCTCATACTCCTTCCAGGAGGTAGTTCCTGTCAGACCCTCCATATCTACAGAGATAAAGAATTTCATCTCTTCGCCTCCCCTCTTATATACTCTTTCACCCTTTCTATATTCTCCTTAAAGAACTTTACGGAGTAAGTTA
>CAZWJY010000083.1:0-5264 GCA_964634335.1 uncultured bacterium | reverse complement strand
TCCTCTTAGGGGTTATCCCCTTTTTATACAACTCCCAGTCTGTATGTTCTATATCATAGACAGGGGTGCTAAATACCATTCCGAACCCTTTATAAAAGTCCCTATATCCCACAGGTAAGGATAGTGGGGGCATAGTCTTTATAATTCTTAAGGGCATTTAGATAATTTAACTTAAAGAGAGACTTGAAGAGGGGGTTAATCCCTATTGTAGTCCAAATAAATTTATCCTTTCCAAAAGCCCTTTTGAGATTTTCTATATTTACTCTTGTCTTTCCTTCCCTAAGCATAGCAAAGTGATGGAAGGTGAGAAGGTGAACTCTATCAAACTCTTCTGCCCCAAAAGTGGCTGCTAAGGTGGAATCGCTTCCGCCTGAATAGATTATGCTCACATCCATATCCTTCCCAACCTCTTTAAGGCATCCAGCTTCTCTCTTCTCCCTATCTTTGCCTCTTTTATAGCCCTTTCTAAGGTCTCTATAGATTTATCGTAATGGGCTCTATTTATGGGATAGGGGTGTCCATCCTTACCTCCATGGGCAAAGGAGTAGCTCACAGGGTCCTTATAGCTTGGCTCTGCACCATACGCTACCTCAGAGATAAGAGCAAGTGCCCTTATGGTCTTTGGTCCTATCCCTTCCCTTCCCAGAAGAGCCTCAAAATCCTTGGGAGGGTTCTCATAGGTCTTTAAAAGGATTCTCTCTATCCTTTTGGGGTCTATATCTGTATAGAGGATAGGGTGGTGGGCTTCTAAATGGAGTTCTCTTATCTTCTTAAGCTCCCTTGCAATTTTATCAGGGGGCTCTTTTGAAATTTCCACAGATATCTCCTGGGTCTTCTTGCTCTTTCTATCTACCATATTCAGGACATCCCCTTTATAATCACAAAGGATAGCCTTATGGGGTTCTATAACAAAGTCTGTAATATCCTCACTCAACCAGTGGTATCTCCTTGCCCATTTAGTCTCTGGATTCATCCCCTGCTGAACCACTGCCCACTCCCCTTCCTTAGTAAAGAAGAATGTATGGTGATATAGCTGGTATCCATCCTGAAGCCCTGCTGAGTCTACTTTTGCTGCCATCCTTGATGCATAGACGAGTCTATTCCCTGGTGCCCCGGATTTTAGGGAATAGAACTCTATCTCCTCAGGTGTCTTCCTTGAAGTCTTCCCTTTGCCTCCTGCTATATAGATTCCCAAATCTCTCTCCATCCCTCTTATCCCCTCTTTCAAGGCGGCACAGAGGGTAGTGGTAAGTCCTGAGGAGTGCCAGTCAAATCCCAAGACACATCCTAAGGACTGGAACCAGAAGGGGTCAGAAATTCTCCTTAGAAACTCTATTTCTCCGTATTCCTCTATGATTATCTGAGTAATAGCTCTTGAGAGTTTTCGCATCCTCTCAAAGAGCCACTTAGGAGCAGAGCCTCCATGCAGAGGGAGCTCTGCAACACCTCTCCTCATACCCCAAACCGCTTACGCAGGTCTTCAGACATCCTCTGGGGGGTCCAGGGAGGGTCAAAGACCAGTTTTACCTCCACATCCTCTACCCCTTTTAAGTTTCTTATCTCCCTCTCTGCCCCCATTACCATCATACTTGCCAAAGGGCAACCCGGAACAGTCATTGTCATCCTTACCTCTACCTTATTATCCTTTATATCCACCCCATAGATAAGACCAAGGTCCACTATGTTTATCCCCAGCTCCGGGTCTATCACCCTCTTCAAAGCCTCCATCACACTATCTTTACTTACCATTATACCCCCTTTTTTTAAAATAACAGGTTTCTTAGGAGAAGTCAAGTGTTGACAAAGGAGATATTTCTATTAAACTTAAGAGATGCGGAAGAAGAGGTGCCTATTCTGTGAAAAAGGGGTGAAGGACATAGATTACAAAGACCCTAACCTCAGGAGTTTCCTGACAGAGAGGGGGAAGATTATCCCTGCTAAAGCCTCTGGACTATGCGCTAAACATCAGCGTAAACTCACCAAGGCTATAAAAAGGGCAAGGATAGCCTCTCTTCTCCCTTTTGTGACTAAATGATATGGAGATAATACTCCTTACCGATATTGAGAGATTGGGTAAGAGAGGAGATGTGGTAAAGGTGAGGGATGGGTATGCCAGAAATTATCTCATCCCTAAGGGTAAAGCCCTAAGAGCTACAGATTCAAACCTTAAGAGATGGGAGGCAGAAAAGAGACTATTTGAGGCTAAGAGGGATAAGAAAGAGAGGGAAGCCCGGGCTGTAAAAGAGAAGATTGATGGATTGAGTCTCAAGACGACCCTGAGGATAGGGGAGGATGGTAAGACTTTTGGGGTTATTACCTCTTCTCAAATATCAGAACTCTTAAAGGGGGAAGGGGTGGAAGTAGATAAGAAGAGTATAGAGCTCGACTCACCAATAAAAGAGCCAGGCGTATATACTATAAAAGTTAAACTTTATCCGGACGTTAGTGCATCTTTTAAACTCTGGGTTGTGGAGGAGAAATGATAGAGGTAAAATTCTCTGGGATGGGGCTGGATAAATATACAAACCAGCCTGTGATATTCCTAAAAGAGGTGGGGGGAGATAGAGTCCTCAGGATATGGATAGGGGTGGTTGAGGCTTCTGCTATTGCCTATGTGTTAGAGGGTAAAGAGTATGTTCGCCCTCTCACCATAGACCTGATGAAGAGAATCATTGATGGTATGGGTGGAAAGGTTATAAAAGTAATGGTAACCGCTATAAAGGAGAATACCTTTTATGCCACAGTGGTTCTGAAGAGGAATGGGAGGTTAATATCTATTGATGCCAGACCCTCTGATTCCATTGCCCTTGCTCTGCGTAGCAGAGCACCTATCTTTGTTGCTGAGGATGTTATGAATACAGCGGTTAGCCTTTCTACCGATGAAGAGGAGAAGATAAAGGAGATAAAAGAGAGATTAAAGAGAGTAGACCCTGAGAAATTTGGAGATTACCCCCTCTAATCCACTGTGAAAAGGTTGAAGAGGAACCTCTTAGAGGTTATTACCGAGGAAGAGCTATTATCAAAATTGAGGGAGAATAGACCCCTTAGAGTAAAGCTGGGGATAGACCCCACAGCACCTGATATACACCTGGGATTTGCCGTTGTGCTGAGGAAACTGAGAGAATTCCAGGATATGGGACATACAGCCATTCTTATTATAGGAGATGCTACTGCTATGATTGGAGACCCTTCCGGTCGTTCAAAGATAAGACCCAAGCTCTCAGCCAAAGAGATAGAGGAGAATGTTAAGTCTTATAAAAGACAGATATTTAAAATCCTTATCCCTGAGAGGACAGAGTTTTTATATAACTCCCAATGGCATTCAAAATTGAGATATAAGGAGATAATAGATATCGCTTCAAGATATACAGTGGCAAGGATTCTGGAGAGGGACGATTTCTCTATAAGATTGGATAAGGGAACCCCTCTTTATATGCATGAGATTCTCTATCCCCTTTTCCAGGGTTATGACTCTGTGGTAGTAAGGGCTGATATAGAGATTGGGGGGTCAGACCAGAAATGGAATCTTCTTGTAGGAAGAGAACTCCAGAAGGAGTTTGGACAGCCTCCCCAGGTGGTAATCACCCTCCCCCTTTTAGAAGGGACTGATGGGGTGAGGAAGATGAGCAAATCCTTTAATAACTATATAGGAATCTCTGAGCCTCCTAATGAGATTTATGGAAAGGTGATGTCTATACCTGATGAGTTAATTATCAAATATTTTCAACTATGCACCGATTCCTCGGATAGAGAGATAAGGGATTATAGAGAGAGACTCCAAAAGGGTGAAAATCCAAAGAACTTAAAATCTGAACTTGCAAGAAGGATTGTGAGTATGTATCACTCAAAGGGTTTGGCAGAGAAGGCAGCCGAGGAGTTTGAGAGGGTATTTAAGGATAAGGGTCTGCCAGATAAGATTCCAGAGTTCTCTATAAAAGAGGAGACTACCATCCTTGACCTCTTGGTTGCTTCTAAGCTTCTCTCCTCAAGGAGTGAGGCAAGGCGTAAACTATCAGAAGGGGCTGTCTATATCGATAATCAAAGGATAAGAGACCCCTTTTTTAAGATTAAAGGGTCTATAATTGTCAAGGTGGGGAAGAGGAGATTTTTAAGGGTTAAACTGAAATGAGAAAATATTTAATAGCCTTTTTAGGCTTTCTTCTCTTATGTTCTAAACCTGAAGAGCCAGAGGTATACTTCAGTCCTAAGGGAGGGGCATTAAAGGCTATAGAGACCCAGATTGATAAGGCTAAACAGGAGATAGATGTTGCTGTGTATGCCTTTACCAGTGATAGACTCGCCCTGGATTTGGTGAAGGCAAAAGAGAAGGGGGTTAAGGTTCTTGTTCTATTGGATGGGAAGTTTGCTGAGAATGAATTTTCAAAGGATGAATTCCTGGCTGAGAAAGGGATAGAATTGAGGTTGGCTATAAGAGATACCGGACTTATGCATAATAAGTTCTGTATTATAGATTCAAAGGTTATTATAACAGGCTCTTATAACTGGACAAAATCGGCAGAATATAGAAATGATGAGAATCTCCTTATCTTTCCCAATGCCCCAAGGCTTGCAAAGAGATATAAGAAGAGGTTTAATGAGATGTGGAGTAAGGCGAAACCGAAAACCGAGATTATAAAACTTCCTCTATCCCTTATGGCTACAGACCTTGATGGCTTGAGAAAAAATGCAGGGAGGGTGTTGATTGTTAAAGGTAGAGTTTATAGGGTATACCATTCAAGAAGGAGTGATACCTATTTCTTAAACTTTGGTCCTACAAAGGAGAGTTTTACCTGTGTAATATTTAAAAGGGTGGCAAGGGAGTTTTTGAGGAAGGGGATTAACCCATTAAGCTTTAATAATAAGTTTGTAAAGATTAAAGGGAGGGTTATAGACCATCCAAAATACGGTCTTGAGATAATTCTTGAATCACCTGACAGGATAGAGGTCATAGAGGATAGATGATTTAATAACTATTTCGTGCCCTTGCGGTTATAAAATACCATCCCAAAGATACCCCCTTGACAGAACAGGATTTCTTACTATTATTTTGATAATGAAAATCAATTTCAAAGAGATGGAGATAGGCAAGGTAAGCCCTTTAAAGGGGGCGTTTATGGAACAGATAGAAAGGGGGAGTGATGGAAAAGATACAGCTGGTATTGGGGGCTCTTCTGCTTCCTTTTATCATAACCGCAGCAGACCTGGGTAAAATCCAGGGTAAGGTGATAGACGAAAAAACAGGGACTCCACTCCCTTCGGTAAAT
>CAZWJY010000082.1:0-7977 GCA_964634335.1 uncultured bacterium | reverse complement strand
TTAAATCTGGCTTTATAGATTCCAGAATCACAAGATCAACTTTACAATTGAATAAATCTTCCAGAAAGAATTTTAGTTCCATATAGTTATCAAAAGTTTTCTTTCCTTTTTCAAATTCTATTAGCACGTCTATATCGCTCCTTTTTTCTGTTCACTCCTAATATAGGAACCAAATAAGCCTATTCTCCTAACTCCAAATTTCTTAATTTTGTCTTTGCTTTCTTCAATTTTTTTTAATATTTCATCCGAATTCAACATCTTTATCATCCTCCATCAAGGCAACAGTAGGCATTTCACTTAACTGGTTGTTTACGAACCTTTGTTTCGTTTATCCCCTCTAAAGGATATGAGTTGTAGCGAGGCTTATTCATATTTTACCTCCCAATTCGGACAGAGCCCTGATGTAAATCTCTAATACCCGATACTTCCTTTCTCATACTCAAAATCATACCCAAATCCCTTCCTCTGTCAAGAGTGTAGACCGGGCTTCAACTTTTTGGGAGAGAAGAGTAGGGAGAAGCCAAATATGAGGGAGGAGACAATGATGATGACCGCACCTGAAGGGGCATTGAAGAGATAGGAGAAGAGTAGTCCTAAGAGACAGGAGCTTATCCCAAAGATTATGGATAAGAGGAACATAGTTTTTAAGTTGTAGGTGAGCTGATATGCAGCAGAAGGGGGATTGATTATGAGACTGAAGATTAATAACCCACCTATGGTGCTTAAGTTTAGAGTGACAGTCAAACCTGATAGGAAGAGGAGGGAGTAGAAGATAGCCCTCTCAGGAATCCCTACTGCCCTTGCTATCTCCCTATTGAAGAGAATAGCAGTGGTCTCTTTAAAGAAAAGGAAGGAGAAGAGGATAAGGAGGGAGGTGATGATTCCAAGCCAGGAGAGACCCTTTGGAGAGATGGTGAGGATGCTACCCCATAGAAGCCTCAAAGCCTCTGTCTTTGGACCCTTTAAGAATCCCATCCCTAAGAAGGCGATGCCCAGCATTATAGAGAATATTATCCCTAAGGAGACATTGGGGTCAAACTCCCCTCTCTCAGATAATGGTCCTATGAGAAAAGAAGAACCGAGACAGAGGATAATGGCAAGGGTTAAGGGGTTTATTCCTAAGAGGAGTCCAAGGATGGCACCGGCAAAGGCTGCATGGGACATAGCTACACCTACAAACGGAATGCGTAGCATTACTATCCATACCCCAACAATTCCACAACCCATACCCCCCAGGATAGAGGCAAGGATAGCCCTCTGCATAAAGGTATAGGAGAGTATGTCAAGCATTATAGAGCCTTGAGAGGAGTTCCTCTTTTAATGAGTCTCTCCTCCCTTTCCAGAATAACCTCCCCTTCTTCAGCATCACTACCTCTCTACATCCTTTTGGGATATGGCTCAATATATGGAGCACAAGGAGGGTGGTAAGGGATTTCTCTCTGTATATCCTGTCTATGAGTTCTATCAGCTCCTCTTGAGCCTTAGGGTCAAGGTTTGTTGTGGGCTCATCTAAGAGGAGGATTCTGGGCTGTTGAGCCAATGCCCTGGCAATCTCTACCTTCTGATGCTCGCCAGAGGAGAGGTGTCCGATGGGTCTTTTGGCAAATCCTTGGATTCCCATAAGCTCCATAGCCTCCCAGGCTATCCTTTTATCCTCAGGGCTATACTGCCTCAACAGTCCCCTTCTACCTGCCCTTCCCATCAGCACCACATCCTCTACCAGAATAGGGGAGCGGGGGTCTATGGACAGGGATTGGGGAACATAACCTATCTCCCTTCTTACTCTATAATCGGGTCTTTTGCCAAAGACCCTTACAGAGCCAGAGATTAATCTTCCCATCCCATTGATAAGGGTCAAAAGGGTAGTCTTGCCTGCACCATTTGGACCCAGAATCAAAAGAAATGTCCCCTCTTCTATCTCAAGGCTTATCTCCCTGAGCACCACCTCCTTTCTATAGGAGACAGAGGCTCTCTCTATCTCTATTGCCTTATTGCGCAAAGGAGTTTCTCTACATTCTCTCTTAAGGATTCTATATATGAATTCTCCGGGAAGTTTGTAAGGGTGATATGTTTAGCACCTATCTCCTCTGCTATAGGAAGCCCTGCATCTTTGCCACTCTGGAGGTTATCCACCACAAGCCTCACCCCCTCTCTCTTAGCTCTATCTATGATTTCTTTCAAGGTCTTAGGGGTAAGGTCTTCAGGTCTTGCATATACCCCTACCACATCAAGCCCAAGCCACTCAAGAAAATCCTTTTGATACTGAGAGGAGACCACTTTTATCCCTTTAAGCCTCTTCGCCTCTTTTTTAATCTCGTGGGTCAGGGCAAGGACCCTCTTTTTATAATCTTCTCCATTTCTTCTATACCCCTCCCTATTCTCAGGGTCTTTTCTGCATAGTATCTCGGTTATCTTCTCCACTGCCTTTATATGGATATCTGGAATCATCCAGTTGCCCTCTATACCTATCTTCTGGGTCTTTGGTATCCTCTCCCATCCCTGGGATAAGACAAGGGAGGCAGAGGATAGAGCCTTCATATCCTGTGGTTTTATATCAAAGTGCCCAGGACACATCCCTGAAGGGATTAAGGTGCTTACCTCTACCTTATCCTTCCCTATCTCTTCTACTATCCCCTGGATAAGGGAGGTGGTGACCACTACCTTAAGTCTATCTTCTTGCTTATGGCAGAGAAGGATGAGGAGGAATAGGAGATATATCCTTCTCATTAGAACCTAAGCTCCATTCCCAAGGTGATACTCCTTTTTGGCATCTTGTATAACCCTGCCCTTCCACTGGGCAGGTCTGCGTATACCTCATAATCCTCATCGGTGATGTTATTAATGGCAAGGAAGGGTTTAAGTCCAAAAGGGAGGGAGTAGCTCAGTTTTCCATCCATCACCAGGTAGTCAGAGATTCTCTGCTTATGGTTATCCTGGGCATAGTAGTCTCCTACCCACTGAAGGGAGGAGGATAGATTCAGCTTGCCTCTCCTATAATTCAAAAGGAGGTCGAGCTTCCTACCAGGTCTACCCTTTGTCTTCTCTTGGGGATTGAGATAGGAGTAGAAGAGTGAAACCTTAAACCCCTTTATCTCCCCTCTCATTCCAGCCTCTATCCCCTTAAATTCAAAATCCCCTATATTCTCGAACTTTCCCTTCTCTATCTCAATAAGGTCCCTGCCTTCCATTCTATAGCCTGTAATCTCTATATCCAATCCATCTATAACCCTCTGCATAAGTCCTGCCTCGTAGTTTGTGACTATTTCTGGTTTGAGCTGGGGATTGGAGGGAGGGAACATATAGAGTTCATTGAGCTGAGGGGAACGGAAGCCCCTGTTTATATTTGCCCTGAGGATGGTTCCTTCAAAGAGATGGAGAACCAGACCTGCACCAGGTGATAGAGATGAGCCTGAGACCTCATCGCGGTTATACCTGGCTCCAAAGGAGAAGATTATCCTTTTAAGGTTATATTCATTATGAAGGAATACCCCATACTCCTTCTTCTCCCATTCTCCCTGGGGCTGACTCAACCTCTCTCCCCCCTGCTCTCTAAACTCTAAGCCCCCAAGGAGGCTGTTATTTCTAAAGGGTCTTAAGGAGATATGGACTATCCCTCCATTGGTGAAGTCCTTGGACTTCCAACCGTCTGAGAACTCATGATTACCAAAGTTGCGGTAGACTTTTAAAAAGAATGGCTCTCCTGATAGGGTAAGGTCTAAAAAGCCTCGCTTGTAGTCATTCCAGATATCAGAGGGTATGGTATCTTTCACCCTCTTAGGCTCCTCCTTATAGCCATCAAAGTATTTCCCTGAAAGAGAGAGCTCAAGCCCTGGTAGGATGGAGTATCCTATCCTTGTAGTAAAATCCTTTCCATTATAGGAGGAGTGCTCCAGATGTCCATCTGTTGACCTCTTATCCAGGGTGAGGTAGTAGCTCAGTCTATTAAAATTCCCACCATTTCGGAGTCTGTATACCTGGGTATTATAGCTACCATAAGAAGATAGGAGGTCTGTCTCAAACCCTTTCTTAGGTCTTCTTGTGATGATATTTACCACTCCTCCAAGGGCATCTGAGCCATAGAGGAGAGATAGAGGTCCTCTCACCACCTCAATCCTCTCCACATTATCTAAGGGGAGGGAATGGGTGATGGTGCAACCGAAGAGTCCCATCTTCACAGGTCTTGAATCTACAAGAACCATTACCCTTCTTCCTCTACTACCCAATCCCCTTATATCCACATCAGCCCTTCCAAATGGTCCTGTCTTCTCCACAAATACCCCTGGCAGAGTATTGAGGATATCTGTGCAGGAATTTACATTGGAGGATTCAATATCATCCTTTGTGATCACACTCACCGCAAGAGAGATATCCTTCACTCCTCTCTTTACCCTTGTTGCAGTGATCACAATCTCATCAAGCCAGTATACCTTGGATGTATCCACCTCCTCTCCCAAAACCGACCCTAAGAAGAGGAGGGATAAGAGAGAAAGTCTTTTCATTTCACCCCCCTTGTAGCATCTTTTAAAGAATTGTGCTATTATACAGAGATAAAAGATGATTGTCAATAGATAAATCCTAATAATTTCCAGGAGTTTCGAGCAAAACCCTTGACTTTATTATAAAAAATGATATATTTCTTAAAAGGGAAGGAGGCTTATGGCTACAAAAAGGGTGTTATGGGATTCAAGGCTTGCCTTTATTTTAGCTTCCATAGGTTCAGCTATTGGGCTGGGGAATATCTGGAGGTTCCCTTATATCTGTTTCACAAATGGTGGAGGCGCCTTTCTCATACCCTATCTTGTCGCCCTTCTGACTGCTGGGATCCCTCTTATGATTCTTGAATTCAGTCTTGGTCATAAGATGAGAGCCAGTGCACCCCTATCCTTTTTTAAAGTCCATAAGAATACTGAATGGCTTGGATGGTTTGCCCTCCTTGTAGCCTTTGGGATTGTGAGCTACTACACTGTGATTATGGGATGGAGTTTCAACTATCTCTTCTACTCCTTCAAACTCTCCTGGGGTGCTAATACCGAAAATTTCTTCCTGCACAAATTCTTAAACCTCTCCTCAAATCCTCTTGAATTGGGAAGTTTCCGTCCCTTTGTCATCCTTGGGCTTATCCTTACCTGGATAGCGATAATCGCCTCTATCTGGAAGGGACCAAAGACAGTGGGGAAGGTGGTCTACTTTACAGTAACCATACCCTGGATAATTTTAATTATTTTTGTAATCAGGGGGCTTACCCTTCCTGGTGCATTGGAAGGGCTCAAGTATTATCTCACCCCCCAATTTTCTGCCCTATTAAATCCAAAGGTATGGTTGGCTGCCTACTCCCAGATATTCTTTACTCTATCTGTAGGTTTTGGAGTGATGATAGCCTATGCCAGTTTTCATCCAGAGGGGGCAGATATAACCAACAATGCCATCATAGTCAGCCTTGCTAATTGTGGGACATCCTTCTTTGGTGGATTTGCTGTCTTTTCTACCCTTGGATACTACTCCCATATCTCTGGTCTTGCAGTGCCTGAGGTAGTAAAATCCGGAATCTCCTTAGCCTTTATCACCTATCCTACCATAATCAGCAAGCTCCCCTTTGCCTGTAGTCTATTCGGGGTCCTCTTCTTTCTGATGCTTTTGACCTTAGGTATAGACTCTGCCTTCTCCCTTGTTGAGGCTGGAGCAGCTGGGCTTATGGATAAATGGAAGATAAAGAGGATAAAGGTGAATATAGGGTTTGGAATCATAGCCATCCTTGCAGGTCTCATCTACACAACCCAGGGAGGACTCTACTGGATAGATATTGTGGACTATTTTATGTCCAATTTCGGTCTTGTAATAGTAGGACTCTTAGAGGCTATCTTCTTGGGATATCTCCTTTATAAGCCTACTCAGGGATTAAGTCTAAAGAAGCTCTTTTCAGGAGAACTTTTCCATTTAGGGAAGTTAAAGGAGCATGCCAATAGGGTATCTGAGATAAGGTTGGGTAGCTGGTGGGATATATGTGTAAAGATAGTCACACCTGTAGTGCTTATTCTGCTTCTTGTCCTTACCATAATAGAACGGATAAGGAGTCCTTATGAAGGCTATCCAAGGATTGCAGAGTTTCTTGGAGGATGGTTAGTAATAGGAGTATTTGTAATCATCTCTATACTCCTTAGCAAAGCCAAAGGGAAGGGGGAATAATGCCCATCTCAGCCTGGATTATGCTTATCATCGCTTCTCTAATCCTCTACGGTGGTCTTATAGGCTGTATAGTAATCTCTATTAAAAAGGGCTCACCTGGGAGGAAGGAAGGGAATAGGGACAAAACTTAAGATAAAGATAGAGAGGGTAAAGAGGGCTAAGACCTTCTCTCCCTTTCCCAAGGGGGTAATCTCATCTTGAGTTCTGGAGTGTCGCATACCAAGGAGAAGGATTAAGGCAACCCAGAACCACCAGCCAGGCCAGAAGATTCCCAAAAGCACGAGGGCACCTATTACTCCGAAATTTATATATCTCTTATATTCCTTAAAAAGGGCATAGATAATATGTCCACCATCCAGTTGACCCAGGGGGAGGAGGTTCATAGCGGTTACAAAAAAACCAAGCCATCCTGCAAAGGCAACAGAGTGGAGAGATATATTATACCCTGAAGGGATATGGGGGAATACCAATTTAGAGAGTGCCCAGAATATGATGGAGGAACCCAGCCCTATCCCTCCTTTGAGGGTTGTAAGGGTAGAGAGTCTCAGACCTATAAAGGTGATAGGGATGGCTAAGATAAAGCCTATGATTGGACCCATAGCCCCTACCCATATAAGAGCTTTTCGGTCTGGAATGATAGAACGAATCCTAATCACTGCCCCCATAGTCCCTAAGAGGGGATGAGGGACAGGGAGAAAATAGGGTAGGGTGGCATCTATCCCAAATCTCTTACAGGTAAAGTAGTGTCCCAATTCATGACAACCGAGGATGAGAAGGATGGAGAAGGAGAAAGGGATACCTAAGAATAGGTCAAGAGGATTTTTAAAAGGGCTACCTCCCTGATGTGTTGAACCTGCCCAGAGGGTAGTCAGGATAGTAGCTATGAGGAGTAAAAGATTTACCCAGTTCTTTGAGGGTCTTCGTGCTCTATATCCTATATAACCATACTTTATTATATGCCTCTCCCCTCTCTTCTCAAAGAATGGGAAGTATCCCTGCTGAGAGAGGATGTGCTTTATAGCCTCAATATTCTCTTTCAGGGGTTCTTTTATTCTCCCTTTTAAGATGGTATAGCTGGGTTCACTCTCTATCTCCTCAATATCCATAAAGTTCTCTATCTCTTCCATTACTCTCTCCATTCAAGAGTTTAACTCAAGAAACCCCCTTTGTCAAAGGTTCTATTTACCCAGGAGCATTCTTATAGCAATGATAAGGAAGAGCCCTCCAAAGAGTCTTTTCAGAAGAAGGGTGGGAAGGGATTCGGCTATATTTGCTCCTAAATAGGCACCCAGGAATAGTCCAAGGGCTAAAAGGAGTCCTGAGAAAATCTCTACATGACCTGCCTTATAATATCTAAGCACAGCAAGGAGTCCTACAGGGAGGAGTAGAGCAACAAGAGAAGTCCCCTGAGCCTTATGTTGACTAAGTCCGAATAGATATACAAGACCCGGAACAATTATAATACCCCCTCCTATACCAAAGAGTCCACTTAATACTCCAGCTCCCAGACCTAATAAAAAAATAAACAGAGTCTCCATTTCCACTCCTTTTATTTTAAAATATCCAAATTTTATAAATTGTCAACCTTCAAGAGCTAACTTATCTGTTTTAGATAATGTCATTGTGAGGAGTGTAGCGACATCAAATGCAGAGCATAGAGTGACTGAAAGGAGCTCAACCCTGTGAAATAAGGTATAGCAGTTGGTCTCACATCATTTTGAGGAGAATATACCTTTCGTTCCCGTCTCCCATAAGTGACATCTTTTATTTCACAGGGGCTCGCAATGACAGGAG
>CAZWJY010000081.1:0-8088 GCA_964634335.1 uncultured bacterium | reverse complement strand
TTATCCTTAGAAAATCTAATCTATGGAAATCTGTGTTCATCTTATGGTTTTTCAGGACTTTCTACCCGCTGGGTTGACAAAATGGGATTTGTGTGTAATTTTAAAAAAGGAGGAAGAATGAACTATAAGATTAGAGGTTTAATAGTGCTCACTTTCTTCTCTTCCCTATGCTGGGCCGATGGCATCTTCGTCCATTTTTCAGGTTCTTCCTACCAATTACTTCCCCTTTTACGCACAGATGTTAATATAAGTATCCAGGACCAGATATCAAATGTGATTATTGAGCATACCTTCAATAACCCTGCTGAGGATACCATTAGTGTCACCTACTATATGAGACTACCCTTGGAAGCCAGTGTGGTGGGATTCGGAGTTTATAAGAATGGTAAGTTGAACGAATGGGGGCTGGTGCCTGGTCAGGGACAGGGTGGGGATACCACTGGAGTAACAAGGCGGGTCCCAGGTTTAGAAAACCACCTTGGAAAGAATAGGTTTGTCATTACCATCCCCAAGGTTCCACCCGGTGAGAATACCCTCCAACTTAAATATACAGAGTTACTCCCTTATGACCTTGGATTAGTTAAGTTCTCTTACCCGCTCTATTCCGGAGATTTCCTTGTCCAACCCCTTCAGGCAGTGAGAATAGTCATAGACCTTAAAAGTCAGAGAAGGATAAGCGACATCTCATCACCTACCCATACGGTAGAGATTAATAAATCAAATGATTATTCTGCTATGATTACCTATATTGATGAAGCAGTAACTCCGAACAGAGATTTTGAGCTTGATTATAGACTGTCCCAGGAGGATATCGGGTTATGGGCGCTCACCTATAGGGAAGAGGAGGATTTGGGGTTCTATCTTTTAACTGTAGAACCTGGTCAGGAGATAACTCCGGGAGATATTGTTGCCAAAAATTTCACCTTTATCCTTGACCGTTCAGGCAGTATGGAGGGCAAGAAGATTATTCAGGCAAAGGAGGCTGCATCCTATTGTATCTCTCACTTAAATCCCAATGACTACTTCAATGTGGTGAGATATAATCACATCATAGAGACCTTTTCTCCTGAACCCATCCTTGCGGATTCCTCTAATATTCAAGCAGCATTGAATTGGATTTCAGGAACCATTGCAACTGGTAATACCGATATTAACAAAGCCCTTCTTACAGGTCTTAACCAATATATGGGTACCAATACTGCTAATCAAATACTCTTCCTTACCGATGGTCTTCCTACCTATGGAGTTACAGACCCTGAGCAAATTCTGAATAATGTCCGGGAAGCTAATACCCATGATGTCTCTATTTTTGTTTTTGGAGTAGGCGGTGATGTAAATCATAGGCTCTTGGATGGGATCGCCTTACAGAATCATGGCTTAGTGCGATATGTGGCTGAGGATGAGCCAATCGATGATGCCATCACTGACCTCTTTATACGCATATCAAATCCTATACTTATCAAGACTAAGCTCGATTATGGCACAATTATGACAGAAGACTTCTACCCTCCAGACACAATGCTACCAGATATCTTTTACGGGACTCAGCTGAGAATTTTTGGTCGGTACAGTAATTCTGGTGTCACGGATATCACCCTCTCTGGGCAGGTAGCAGAGGCTGAGACTTCTATTGTCTATCCCAACATCCAGTTCCCTATATTTGACACAACTTATAAATTCCTACCAAGGTCCTGGGCAAAATCAAAGATTGATTACTGGTTATGGTGGATGAGTGTGTACGGCGAAAGAGATAGCATCATCGATATGATAGTGGATTTGAGCCTGAGGTATGGAATTTTGACACCTTATACCAGCTATAAGGATACCTCTACCGGAATATTTGAGAAGGAAAATATCATATCCTTCATTGGGCAATTTATCAATGATTCAGTGGTATTAACCTGGGAGATAAGTAGCCATCTTAAGGGTGCAACCTTTAATATTTATCGTAGTGACACCAGAGAGGGTAAATATATCAAGCTTAATACTAAACCCCTATATACATCCCGATTTATCGATTCCAATGTAGACCAGGGAGAAACCTACTACTACAGACTTGATGTGGTGTTTAATAATCGTGTAGTAGTCTCAGCTGTTATCTCTGTCTTTACAGGAGAACAGGGTTCTCCATTATGCTTACAACGAATCCAGCCCAATCCTGTTAGGGAGGAATGCTTAATCCGATTCTCCTTAGGTAAAGACTCTGATGTCCGTTTAGCAGTCTTTGATATAACAGGGAGGCTTATAAAAGAGCTTGTTCATAAAAGGTTATCCCCTGACGATTATCAAGTCTCCTGGAATACTGATGGTTTACCTTGCGGGGTCTACTTCATCCATCTGAGAGCAGGAAATGAGTCTCAAATTGAACGGATAGTCATAGGGTATTGAAAAGTAGTTAATGTAAGTAGACTGCCATCTTGACGAGGACTATTTCTTCAGTATAATCCAAAGGGATGATAAAGGGGAATCTATCGAATGATGCAAGATATGCCTTTGCTATAGGACTGGTCAGGGCAAAGGAGGCAAAACTTCTGGATAAGGGGAGATACGATAGATTACTGGAAGCAAAATCTAAGGAGGACTTCTTGAGTCTCCTCTCCGATACCCCTTATGCCATCTTTCAGGAAGAGGACCCTGATAAGCTCTTCGAGAAGGCAAGGATAGAGAATTTAAGCTTCTTCTATAGATACTGCCTTGATGAATGGGTTTTAGATATCTTTAGGTTAAGGGAGGACTTTTATAATTTAAAACTCATAATTAAGGCGAAATTCTCCAAGATAGACCCCTCCCCCCTCCTATCCCCTCTTGGTAAGTATCCCTTAGAAGTCTGGAAGGGTGTATTGAGGGATGAGGTTAAAGGACTTCCAGATATATTCAGAAAGACTATAACCAGGGCTATCCAGAGCTACTATGAGGAGAAAGACCCTATATATCTCGATATCTATCCAGATAAGGCAATGGTTGAATCTCTCTCCCTCTCTTCTCAGCATAACGGGTTCCTAAGGGGTTATTTCAGCATCTATTCAGACCTGGAGAATCTGAGAACCTTTTTGAGAATAAAATTCCTTCAGGAGGACACATCCCTCTTCTCTTCAGCCTTTATCAGTTCTGGAACTCTCTCCTTTTCCATTTTTAAAGAGGTATTTACTGAAGACCTTAAAGGGGTGATTCACAGATTTGGGAACACCCCTTATAGGGAGCTATTAGAGAGAGGAATACTCTATCTCTTAGATAATAACTCCTTTATCCTCTTGGAGAGACTAATCCATGAATATCTCCTTGAGTATCTCAAATCCTCCAGGTATCTCACTTTTGGTTTTGAGCCCTTGGTGGCATATCTCCTTTTCAAGGAGACAGAAATCCAGAATCTTCAGAAAATCTGGATAGGGATATCTCAGAAACTACCAAGAGATAGAATAAAGGAGATGGTCGTCTATGCCAGCTAAGGTTGCGGTGATTGGAGAGGAAGAGTTTATTCTACCCTTTAAAACATCAGGGCTCTCTGTATTTACTGCCCAGAGAGGAGAATACCAGAAGTTAGTGAGGAGGCTTACAAGGGAAGGGTATGGAGTAGTATTCTTTGAAGAGGAGCTTATGGGAGAACTTTCCGATATTTTAGAAGAGGTAAAACGCAGTCCCCTTCCCTGTCTCATCCCTATACCAAGGTTTCAGGAAAAGGGCAAAAAGAGGCTTGCTATGACAAGGCTGAAGGAGATAATCAGAAAAGCTGTGGGGGTAGATATATTCTTGGAGGAGGAATGAAAGAGGGAAGAATCGTTAAAGTCTCAGGACCCCTTGTGGTGGCTGAGAATATGGCAGGGGCAAAGATGTATGATATGGTAAAGGTGAGTAGACACAGACTCGTGGGGGAGATTATCTCCTTAAAAGGAGACCTGGCTTCTATTCAGGTTTATGAGAATACATCCGGGATAGGACCTGGTGAACCTGTCTATCCGACTTATCAACCCTTGTCTGTGGAACTTGGTCCTGGACTTATATCTGGTATATTTGATGGTATCCAGAGACCTCTATCCATTATCACCAAAAGGATAGGACCATACATTACAAGAGGGGTAGAGATCCCTGCCTTAGATAGAGAGAGGTTATGGAAGTTTAAACCCCTTGTAAAGATTGGAACAGAGGTTGTTGCTGGTGATATTATAGGAGAGGTGGAGGAGACACCCCTGGTAGTTCATAAGATAATGGTTCCACCAGGGATATCAGGAAAGGTAGAGAAGATAGAGGAGGGTGAATTCAAGGTTACAGATACCATAGCTGTAATTGGTGGAAAGGAGATTCAGATGCTCCAGAGGTGGCCTATTCGTAGCCCAAGACCTTATAAGGATAAGATTGCTCCAAATGCCCATCTCACTACTGGTCAGAGAGTGATAGATACCTTCTTTCCCTTGGGTAAGGGAGGAACTGCTTGCTGTCCTGGTCCTTTTGGCTCTGGGAAGACAGTTCTTCAGCACCAGCTTGCCAAATGGTGTGATGCCGAGATAATCATCTACATAGGATGTGGAGAGAGAGGGAATGAGATGACCGATGTCTTAACTGAGTTTCCTCAGCTAAAAGACCCAAAGTCTGGAAGACCCTTGATGGAGAGGACAGTGCTTATCGCCAATACCTCAAATATGCCTGTGGCGGCAAGGGATGCCTCGGTCTATACAGGAATAACCATTGCCGAATATTTCAGGGATATGGGATACTCTGTTGCAGTTATGGCAGATTCCACATCAAGATGGGCAGAGGCTATGAGGGAGATCTCTGGAAGGATGGAAGAGATGCCTGGTGAAGAGGGTTACCCTGCATATCTATCTGCACGCATAGCAGAATTCTACGAAAGGGCAGGGAGGGTGATATGCTTAGGTTCTGATTCAAGGGAGGGGAGTTTATCAGTCATTGGGGCTGTATCACCACCAGGCGGAGACCTATCAGACCCGGTTGTTCAGGCTACCTTAAGAGTGGTTAAGGTATTCTGGAGCCTGGAGGATAAACTCGCATATCAACGACACTTCCCTGCAATATCCTGGCTAAACTCTTACTCATTGTATCCACCAAATATAGAGGAGTCTATAAAGAAGGAAGTATCAGAGAAGTTTATAGAACAGACAAGAGAGGCGATGAAACTCTTAGAAAAGGAGGCAGAACTTCAGGAGATTGTGCGACTCGTAGGAATAGATGCCCTATCCCCTCAGGATAGACTCGTCTTAGAAGGGGCAAGGGCTATAAGAGAAGACTTCCTCCACCAGAATGCATTCTTAGATACCGATACCTATACATCCCTCAAAAAACAGGCTGCTATGCTTGATATGATTCTCTACTTCTATGAGAAGACAAAGGAGGGTCTATCTAAGGGTCTATCCATATCCCAGATAGAGAGGATGAAGGTAAAGGAGAGGATAGCAAGGGCAAAACATATACCTGAGAAAGAGATAGATAGAATCTCCAAGATAAAAGAGGAGATAGATAGAGAGATAAAGGAGCTCTTAGGAGAATGAGAAGGGAAAAGATTATCCTACTCTTAGAACATATGGGATACAATAAAAGGGGTGAATCCACTTATATAAAGGATGTGATAGGAAGGAGTCATAGGATAGAAATCCCAAAACAAGAGGAGGTCTCTGATGAGAAGCTCTCCAAGATTATCAAGGAGGTGGCTGAGTTCAATAAGGTAGATGAAGGGGTTCTATTGAAGAAGTTAATCCTGGGGGTGGAATGATAAAGGAGTATCAGACAATAAGAGAGGTAACAGGTCCCCTTATGCTCGTTGAGGGAGTGGAAGGGGCAAAGTTTGAAGAGCTGGTAGAGATATTGCTCCCATCCGGAGAGATAAGAAGGGGAAGGGTGTTGGAGGTAGATAGAGATAAAGCCCTTGTCCAGGTCTTCGAGGGGACTACTGGTATAGATATACCAAGAAGTAGGGTAAGATTCTTAGGAAAGGGGATAAGGTTAGCCTTATCTACTGATATGCTGGGAAGGGTGTTTGATGGACTGGGAAGACCAAAGGATGAAGGACCTGAGATTATACCTGATAAGTGGGCAGATATAAATGGTGCACCCATAAACCCTTATGCACGGGAGTATCCCAATGAGTTTATCCAGACAGGGATCTCTGCCATTGATGGGTTGAATACCTTAGTAAGGGGTCAGAAGCTCCCCATATTCTCAGGCTCAGGACTCCCCCATAACCGCCTTGCCGCCCAGATTGCCCGCCAGGCAAGGGTCTTGGGAAAAGAGGAGGAGTTTGCTGTTGTCTTCGGTGCTATGGGAATTACTTTTGAGGAGGCAGAATTTTTTATCAAGGACTTTACCAAGACAGGGGCATTGGAAAGGGTGGTTCTATTCCTGAATTTAGCTGATGAGCCTGCTATCGAGAGGATTGCTACACCAAGGGTAGCCCTTACAGCTGCTGAATATTTAGCCTTTGAAAAGGATATGCATGTCCTTGTTATTCTATCTGATATGACCAACTATTGTGAGGCTTTGAGAGAAATATCTGCCGCAAGGAAGGAGATTCCCGGAAGGAGGGGTTATCCTGGTTATCTCTATACAGACCTTGCCACTATCTATGAACGCACAGGGAGGATAAAGGGAAAGAAGGGTTCCATAACCCTCATACCTATCCTATCAATGCCTGAGGATGATAAGACTCACCCTATCCCGGATTTGACAGGATATATAACAGAAGGACAGATAATTCTATCCAGGTCATTATATAAGAAGAAGGTCTCCCCACCGATAGATATCAGAGAATCCTTATCAAGACTAAAAGACAAAGGTATTGGTAAGGGGAAGACAAGGGAGGACCATTCTGACCTATTTAATCAACTCTTTGGAGCCTATGCAAGGGGGAAGGAGGCAGAGGAGCTTATGGTAATACTGGGAGAGGCTGCTCTATCAGATATGGACAAGGTATATCTGAAGTTTGCCCAGGAGATGGAGGAGAAGTATATATCTCAGGGAGAGTATGAGAACAGGAGTATTGAGGAGACTCTGAATTTAGGCTGGAAGCTCTTAAAGATATTCCCAAAGGCAGAGCTTAAGAGGGTGAGGGAGGAGTTTATAGAGAAATATTTTGATAAAGTAGCTACTTAAATCAGAAGGCACGAATTTATAAAAATTTGGACTAAGGCAATCTTAGGTCTCCTCAACCTTTTTCCCAGTATAGACTGATATCCTCATAATTGGGGAGAGGGAGTATCTCAAGAAGTTATTTGAAGTTGCACCCACAATATATTGACAAAGGTCATACTTTCTCTAATCTTAAAAGGGAGTTAATGAAGAGGTGGTTATATCTACTCCTTATAATAGCCTTTGGATGGAGATGCAAAGGCAAGAAGGAAGGGGTAGTCTATTTCAATAATGATTCGTTAATAGTAGAAATTGCAAAGACTCCAAAGGAACTTGAGAAGGGTCTTATGGGAAGGAAATCTCTACCCGAAGATAGGGGTATGCTCTTTATATTTGAAAGGGAAGGTATATATCCTTTCTGGATGAAGAATACCTCTATCCCCTTAAGTATAGCCTTCATAGATAAGGACTGCAAGATAGTTCAGATAGAAGATATGGAACCTTTTGATACTATATCCCTCTACACCCCATTTTCACCTATTAAATACGCCTTAGAAGTAAATAGAGGATGGTTTAAGAGGCACAATATTAAAATAGGGAGTTCTCTCTCCTTCTCAATTCCCTGAAAAAACCTACAGTTGACAAAAAGGGATATACGAGTATCATACAAATGAGATGATAATCATACTTTTCCTATTTGCCCAGGTAGAGCTGAAAGGGAACCTTTCTGGATTTCTGGATTATGGGGGGAGGGATGTATTGATTAAGGCAGAAGATACCGTGAGGGTGACCCCTTATGGTGAGAATAACGATTATGATTCCACAGGCTGGCTTATTATAAGAGCAAAAAATATTTATGTAAAGGGTGTAATTGATGGGATGGGATGTGGATATGGAGGGGGAGGTGGTGGCGGTGGTGCAACATTTATCTATCCTTATGGAGATAATTCCCCAGGTGCTGGAGGGGGTGCTTGAAGTACTCCTGAGGGAGATCCAGGAGAGGATGCCTCCTAC
>CAZWJY010000080.1:0-8127 GCA_964634335.1 uncultured bacterium | reverse complement strand
CCAATAGATGTGGGGTTAAAATATTGACAACTCCAAAATATGATGTATGATTCTATATGAAGGTCTTGTCTTTGATTCTTCTCTCCCTTTTGAACATTTATGGTGCCAAGCCACCAGAGGTATTATGGGCTAAGGTCTATGACTCAGGGAATAATGACTGGGCTTTTGGGATTGCTACGGATAATAAGGGAGGTATCTATGTTACAGGGACTTCCAATAACGGTAAGGATAATGATTTCCTTACATTAAAGTATGACTCCCTCGGTAATACTGTATGGGAGAGGAGATACGATAAGAGTGATGATTATGGAAGGGATGTGGTTGCAGATACCTTTGGTTATGTCTATGTGACAGGAGCCTCAGGGATATATCCAAACTATGACTTCCTTACAATAAGATATGACCAGAATGGCTATCTAATATGGGATAAATTCTATGACTCTGGAAACGATGATAAGGCTCTGGGTATTGCTGAAGATGGGATAGGGAATGTGTATGTTACAGGGAGCTTCTATAATGGAAGAGTCTTTGGTCAGAGGACATTGAAGTATGACTCTACAGGAGAGATAAAATTGGAGATAGTCTATACTACCCCTAATAAGAATAATTTCCCCTATGGGGTGAGGGTGGATGGAAATGGATATATCTATGTTGCAGGGTCTTCAGGACTTGAGCCAGCCTATGACTATAGAGTGATAAGATATGATTCTACAGGTAATATCCAGTGGAATAAGGTATATGATTCAGGAGAGCGTGACTGGGTTAATGGAATAGATATAGATACTCAAGGATTTATCTATCTCACCGGCTCTTCTGGAAAAGAGGCACTCTATAACTTTCTTACTATTAAATATGACTCCTCGGGAGATATAGCCTGGAGCAGAGTCTATGACTCCGGGGATAACGATGCAGGTATGGATGTTGTTGTGGACCGAGCAGGCTATATCTATGTGCTGGGATACTCCTTTAATAGTGCAGGTGATTGGACAGATGACTACCAGATAGTAAAATACGACCCTATGGGTAATGTCGTCTGGAAGGTGGTTTATAATTCAGGGGATATGGATAAGGCTTCAGAGATATGTCTGGATAATAAGGGCTATATCTATATCACAGGTGCATCCTTAAATGGAAAAGACTATGACTACCTTACAATAAAGTATAGACAGTTCCTCTCAATTAAAGGTTATATAAGAGACTTAGAAGGTAATGGAATGGAAGGGGTTATTGTCCATTTGACAGGAGCTATGGAGAAAGAGGATACTACAGAGATTACTGGCTATTATGAGTTTCTGGATTTGCCCTGTGCAGAGAGGTATGTGGTAAGACCTGAAAAGGAGGGTTATGCCTTTACGCCTCCTCAAAGGGTTTATGACCCATTGAATACTGATAAGAGGGGGGAGAATTTTGCCTGCCACCCACTGGGTCTTAAGGATATTGAAAAGAGGAGGCAAGGGCTTTCAATTCAAACAGTGGGTAGGAAGATTTTTAACATCGGATATGAAGTCCCTATCCCCTCTAATGTGAGTATTAAAATATATTCCATCTCAGGAGAGGTAATGGCTACCCTGGTTGATGGAAGAAAGGGAGAGGGTAGATATGAGGTTAAATGGCAGCCAGAGTCATCAGGGGTATATTTCATAAAATTTGCGATGGGGAAGGGATACTTAATTAAGAAGATAATAGTTTTAAAGTAGTTCTTGACAAACTAATGTTTATGATTTAATAGAATTAAAAGGGGGAAATATGAGGGAGATATTTAGGCATAACCCAGGCAGAGTATTTTTAATAGTTCTGCTGTTATCAGTGATAGCTATGCTCTGGGTGCCAAGGTATTTCTTTAAACTCCATATACTCTTTGGCTGGATGACTCCTCCATTCCTTGCAGGGATTGTATTTATCCTTATATGGCTCATCGCTTACCTGATATACTTCTTCAGGTTCTGGCCTTATAGGGACTGATATGTCTATTATTATCTTATCCCTATTCGGGCTTGTGGTTCTTTGGCTTGCGGTATACGGCTATAGAATCTCTGCAAAGACTGCAGAGGACTATATGCTGGCAGGGAGAGGGATTGGGATTGTGGTGATGTTCTTCTTCATCCTCTTTGGTATATCCAGCGCCTGGACATTCTATGGATATCCAGGGTTTTTATATAGGCATGGTCCTGCCTTTGTCTATTTTGTATGGGGTTGTGTAGTGGGGTTCATCTCTCTGTATATGTTCTTGGGTCCAAGGTTATGGGCAGTAGCAAAGCTCAACCATTTCCTCTCCCCTGTGGAGACTCTCTCTAAGAGATACGAGTCAAAGGCTTTGAGGGTTATTTTAGCTATTGTGCTTCTGGCTTCTATCATACCTTATATAGGGCTTGAGGCTTTGGGAGTAGGGCTGGGGTTTAAAGCCCTTGCAGGGTTCCATCCTGCTATTGGAATCATCTATACAGCCATTCTTCTGATTCTTATTATCCTCTTAGGAGGGATGAGGATGACTGCTCTCACAAATATCCTTCTGGGTATTATCTATACCACAACATTTTTGGGCTCTCTATTATGGATAGTCCATATCCTCTTCCCAGGGGGGTTATCCCAGGCGGTAAATCTCTTGAGGATAAAGGCACCTGAATTACTCTCTGCACCAGGTCCTAAGGTCCCTGGTGAACCCTCTCTAACCTATCCAGTTATTGTAGGGGTATTCATTACTGGATTTATGGCCTTCTCCTGGCCCCATATTGTTATGGGGAGTCTGACTGCCCGAAGTAAGATTATCTTTAAATGGCTCCCATTATTGGGGATTGTGGCAGGGGGGATAGGTTTCTATACCATCCCCTTTGTCTGGGGTTCTATTGTCGCACCTGCTGTATCCAGGCTTGATGGGACATTGGTCCCTGTGGTTAGTGGGAAGGCGGCAGATAATATTGTTCAGGTGATTATCACCAGATATCTCCCTTCCTGGTTTTCGGTCTTTGCCCTTATGGGAGTGGTTGCAGCTGCCCTATCCACAGCCTCTATACAGCTTATGACCTCTGCTATCCTGGTCTCTAAGGATCTGATTCACGGCTCTTTTAAACCCGATGCTACTGATAGAGAGCTCATCCTTTGGACAAAGCTGGCTGTGATAGGTCTAATCATCCTTGCCCTTGGGGTTGCCCTATGGAATCCTGTAGCCCTTGCCCTTTATCTCACCCATATAGCAGTCCCTGGGTTTGCCCAATGGGCACCCTGTCTTGTGGGAGGAATCCTCTGGAAGAGGGGGACAGGAAAGGGTGCACTCGCAGGAGTAATCTCAGGAACCTTGGTTCTTATTGTCTGCTTCATTCTGGGAATAGAAAATGCACTCATCCCTGCCCTGATTATTAACCTCCTCCTCTATATAATAGTCAGCCTGGCTACGAGGAGACCATCAGAAGAGGTGGAGAGGGTATTCTTTGATGAGGTGGATGAGTTCTTAGAAGCAAAAGAATGAACGAGTGGAGGCTCATTACAAACCTTGAGGCAGATGTAGCAGACCTTCTGGCTCTGCCAGCCGCAATTATAGAGGCAAGGATAGCAGGGAGATATATCCTCTCTACCCAGAAATCTCCCCAGACCCTGCTCATCCAGAGGGTTAAGAGGAAGGGTATGCTTGTGGGTGCGGATGTCCTGGTGGATAGAGAGGAGGCCTCAAAAAAGGGTATGGATGTAGTTTTCCAGCCAAGGGGTGGTAGGGGAGGACTTAGACCCGCTGATACCATCTCCTTGGAAGAGTTGATGCTCAAGTCCAAGGAGAAGTTCAAATCCGAGGATGTATCTCTTGAAGATGTGGCAGCCCTTATCTATACCTCTGGAACAACAGGGAATCCTAAGGGGGTTATGCTCACCCATAGAAACTTCTTAGCAGAATGTGAGGCTACCTTAAGGGTGATACCTACTATGCCTGAGGACAGGTTCGCCTCCTTGGTTCCCTTCTTCCATATCTACGGGCTTGCCATAGGACTTGTGGCTGCTCTTTTTAGGGGGTGCAGTTCAGTATTGATTCCCCAGTATTCACCCAAGAGCTTCTTAAGGAAGATAGAGGATGAGAGGGTCTCCATACTTATTGCCATCCCCACCCAATACTTCCATCTCCTCCTGGCAGTAAGGAGGAGACCTATTAAAAAGTCCTATTTAAGATACTGCATATCAGGTGCAGCACCCCTGCCTGTAAAGGTGATAGAGGCTTTTAAAGAGAGTTTTGGAGTGGAGATAATAGAGGGTTATGGTCTTACTGAAACCACAGCTGCAGTGGCAGTGAATCCAAGAGATAGAATAAAACCAGGCTCTGTGGGTCTCCCGGTTGAGGGGGCAGAGATAAAGGTCGTGGATGATAGGGGAGAGGAGCTACCACAGGATAGGGCAGGGGAGATTCTGATAAAGGGTGAGATGGTGATGAAAGGGTATTACAACCTCCCAGAAGAGACCAGAAAGACCCTTAAGGATGGATGGCTATACACAGGGGATATAGGTTATAAAGATGGAGAGGGTTATCTCTATATAACAGATAGGAAGAAGGATATAATTATAAAGGGCGGTTTTAATATATCCCCAAAGGAGATAGAGGAGATTCTCTGTGAACACCCAAAGGTAGAGGAGGCAGCGGTTGTGGGTTATAAGGAGAAGGAAGGGAGGGAGGAGGCTATAAAAGCCTTCATAGTGGGAAGGGATTTAACCCCTGAGGAGATTCTGAGATACTGCAGGAAGAGATTGGCGAGCTATAAGGTCCCTGATGAGATAGAGCTCAAGGATAGCCTGCCTAAGAGTGCAACAGGTAAGGTCTTGAGAAAGGAGTTGAGGAAGGGTTATAAGGACTTAAGGTTTATTGAGAGGGATGAATCTTAGTAGACTTTTAGAAGAGAAGGCTGAGGAGTATCCTAAGAGAACCGCCCTTGTCTATGAAGGTAAGAATATCACATTTCAGGAGCTCAATAGAAGTGTAAACAGGCTTGCCAATGGATTGAAAAACCTGGGTATTGAAAAGGGTGATAGGGTTGCCATAATGCTCCCAAATTCCCCTGAGTTTGTCTACTCCTTCTTTGCCTGTCAGAAATTAGGGGCAGTGGCAGTCCCTTTCAATACTATGTATAAGGGTGGAGAGATTCTCTATATCCTTAAAGACTCTGGTGCCAAAGCCATAATTACCCTTACAAACTTCGTCCCCTTGATAAATGAGATTAAGCCGGAGCTTCCGAATTTAAAATATATCATCACCACAGGTGAACGCAGTCTTACCTTTGCAGACCCTGATTCTACCAGGTTTGTGCAGGGAGTATTATCCAAGAGTATATTTAAAGACTTAGACGATGCCTATAGAAAGACAGGGGAGGCTCTGGTTCAGGGATTTCAGGAACTTGGACTAAAAGGGACCTGGTATAAACACAGGGGGAGCTTAAGAATAGGGGGAAAGAAGCTTGCTGGGTTCTATTTCTCAGAGATTGAGGATTTATATCTATTAAATATGGTCTGCTTCTTAGTCCCCTTACACACCGAGGACTTCTTCTCTGTTCTGTGGGTCCCTCCAGAGGTGAAGGATAAGGTCTTGGAGCCCCTTACATCAGCAGAGGAGGAGCTGGGGAGGAGACCCAGTGATGAGGAGTTTAAAAAGGCTGTCCTTGGCGCCCTGGAGAAGCAGTTCGGGATTCAATTGAAAGAGGGGGGATTGACAAGGGATGAGAGGTTTGGATATGAGAAACAGAAAACATTGGCTAAGAAGAGATAGGAGGTAGACACTTGACAGAATGGGGGTTTGGGCTAAAATAAATCTGTGAAAAGGATTATCCCTGCTATCTGCGTGGGGTAAAGATGAATAGAGAAGAGTTTGAAGGGATAGTGATAAATACCCTCAGAGGGTTACCAAAGGAGATCAGGAAGAGGATAGAGAATATAGAGATAGTAATAGAGGATTACCCCTCTCCCTATATATCCCAGAGAATGGGAGAGGGGTTGAAGATTCTTGGACTCTATCAGGGTGTTCCTCTGCCCAGAAGGGGACCCTGGTATGGGAATGTCCTTCCGGATAGGATAATCATCTATAAGAAGATTGTAGAGGAGTTATCCCCTGATAAGGAATCCCTTAAAGAGACAATAAGGAGGGTGGTATTACACGAGATTGGTCACTACTTCGGATTGAGTGAAGATAGGCTCAGAAAATTGGGGTATTAAGATGAAAAGGGAAGCCTTAGGGTTTCATAACAGTCTTTCCTCCTATTACATATCCACCTGCCTCTAATCTCCAGAAATAGACCCCTGAGCCTAAAGCCCTTCCGTATTCATCTGTTCCATCCCACCTCACACTATAGCAGCCAGGTGATAAATAGCCGGCTATTAGAGTCCTTACAAGCTTTCCTGTGATATCATAGATAATAAGGGATACTTCTGTAGGATGAGGAATCTCATAGAAGAATTTGGTATATTTGCTGAAAGGGTTGGGACAATTAGTGACCTTTACCTTTTGAGAGATAGGGGTCTGAGCAATTCCTGGTCTTGGCAGGACTTCTATATGGGTTATATTATTCTCCCTATTCTCATCAGGGAATATACTATCCGGGTCTACCACTGCATATATCTCCTCCTGCTCCTGAGGGAGATATTTAATGCTTACACTATCTATCCAATCGGTAGGAAGTATAGGTGGAATCAGTTCCTCCCCTATAACCTCTCCCTTAATAGGGTCCCCCTTATAAAACCTCACCCAGACTGGATAGGTATGTGTCTTTCCAAAATTATAAACCATAGCCTTAAGAACCCCTGATGTATCATAGGAAAGGTTGGAAATAGAGAGGTCAAAATATAGAGACCGGGCTCCAAAGTCTAAGGTGAACATACCTCCACAGGGTCCTCCCCAGGCAATTCCCACCCCTATCTCTGTAAAATTTGGGTTTATGATATTCTGCCAATGGGGTGCGCTCTTCTTCCAAGCAGCAAAGGCTTCACTCACTGAAGAGGCACAGGCTATATCCTCTGCTATATGTTGAGATGAGTAGCCAAATCTTGCGATTCTTTCGGGAAAGGTCTCATAAGTATGACCATTGGCATCCTTGGAGTCATGGGAGAAGTAATTGTTCTCTACCATCTCCTGGGAATGGAATCTGGCTGCAGTCCAGAGGTTATTATTGGGCCAGAGCGGTGACCTTCGTGCCTCGTTTACCAATCTTAATAGTTCTAACTCCTCAGGGCTGGGAACTATGGGAGGGAGGAGGGTATCTCTTGTAGATGTAGAGGAGACCTTCTTGCATATAGAGCTTGCTTTTGCATCCTTGGCCCATAATTGGGCATTTATAAAAACCAGACCTACTAATAAAAATCTCAGATAACCCATTTCACCTCCTTTAAATCAGTATATATAAAATTTCCCCTCCGTCAACCCCCTCCCTATTCCACTTTTGTATAACTTAAGGTTATAAAAAAGTATAATTATAGAAGTCCCCTCTTTTGCAAACTATTGATTTTAAAGGATTTTTAAAAACCCTCTTGTGGCATAAAAATTGCTACTTACAAGAATATAATGGCAGTAATTGAGAAGAGGATAAAGCTGAGGGGTTCTAAAGGAGAGGCAGAGGTTTTAGCTATATTTGGCAGTGGTCCTACCTATTCGTGTATCAAGCCAGAGTTGGCTAAGAAACTGGAAATAGTGCTGCCTCTACCGGAAATGCAAAGCATAGAGCGACCAAAGAGAGCTCACCCGATTGACCTTGGGACAGCTAAGGAGGGCGAAAGCCTCAGGGCGGAAGAGACGATACGCCTCAATTTCTATATTGATGGTTATCGCTTCTCTGATGAGTTTATGCTCATTCCAGGATTATCCGAAGAGACCATCATTGGTGCTAAAACCTTACAAGCCTGGAGACTCAAGCTTGACTTTGAGCACGATAAGGTGATTATAGACCCCAGAGTAACCAAACTTAGCTCTTATGAGGGAATTCAAAATAAACAGGTTAAGGGCTAAAGCCTAAAAGAAAGGGGGTGGACGGGAAACTAAAAACTAATAACTAAAAACTACAAAGGAGGTAAGGAATGAAGAAATGGGCATCGGTTTTAATGATAGGGCTAATGATAGGAGGGATAAATTCTATAAAGGGGGATACACTTCTGTTTGAGAATTTTGATGGTCCATCC
>CAZWJY010000079.1:0-8315 GCA_964634335.1 uncultured bacterium | reverse complement strand
ATTGCCACGCCCCTGTGAAATAGAGTATAGCAGCTGGTCTCACATTATTTTGAGGGCAATATACCTTTCGTTCCACTCTCCCATAAGTGGTATCTCTTATTTCACAGGGGCTCGCAATGACAGTTGAGGCAAATAAAACTTGGGGTAGAGGATGCACAAGAAGGGAATATAACCCATATCTACAGACTCTTGACTCTTAAGATTTTTCTTATATACTTAAAGGGATAGAAAGGAGGTAGCAGTGAGTCAACAGAAGTTTGCAGGCAAACTTGAATGGCCCGTCACTGTCCAATTGGGAAAAGGCTTAGAAGGAGCCATAACCAATGCTACAAAACTTGGATATATAGATGGTGAAAAGGGTTGGCTTATCTATAGAGGGTATAATATCTTTGACCTTGCAGAACACTCCACCTTTGAAGAGACCTCTTATCTTCTCCTATTTGGTAAACTCCCTACCAGAGATGAGCTGGATGATTTTGATAGGAAATTAAAAGGCTATAGAGAGGTGCCTCAGCAGGTTCTGGACATCCTGAAGTCTCTCCCTATAAAGGATATCCATCCTATGGCTGCCCTGAGGACGGCAGTCTCTGTACTGGGATGCCTGGATAAAAAGGCAGATGAGGTAACCGTGGAGAATGATACCGAGATTGCTATAAAGCTCATTGCTCAAATGGCTACCCTTGCAGGAGCTATAGCCAGACTGAGGAAGGATAAGGAACCCATTCCACCTGATAATAGTCTATCCCATGCTGCAAATTATTTATATATGATGACAGGAGAGAAGCCTGATGACTTCTTTGCAAAGGTGATGGATGTTGCCCTTATCCTCCATGCAGACCACGGTATGAATGCCTCCACCTTTACTACTATGGTTATAAACTCCTCTTTGAGTGACCTCTATTCTGCTGTTGTAGGTGGGATTGGAAGCCTTAAAGGACCTCTGCATGGTGGAGCGAATGAGAGGGCTCTGGCTGAACTTATGAAGATTAAAGATGTGGACGATGCAGTGAGATATGTGAGGGAGTGTATCGCCCAGAAGAAGAAGATTATGGGATTTGGACACAGAGTATACAAGGCTTATGACCCAAGGGCAAAAATCTTAGGGCAGTATTCTCAAAAGGTTACAGAAATGAAAGGGATGGGACACCTCTATCAGATTGCAAAGAAGGTAGAAGAGGAGGTGATTGCAGCCTATGGGAAGAAAGGGATATTCCCAAATGTGGATTTCTATTCAGGAACCATATACTATGCTATGGGTATCGAGCCTGCTATGTTTACCCCTATCTTTGCAGTGAGCAGGATTTCAGGCTGGGTGGCAAGGGTTCTTGAATATCTACCAGAGAATAGAATCTTTAGACCAAGGGCAGTCTATGTGGGTCCAATGGAGGCAGAGTATATACCTATAGATAAGAGAGGATAAAATTATAAAAGGGTAGTCACCACTCCTCATATGGGCTAAATTTCTCAAAAGACCCTTAGGGTGATGCGCTGAGGTAGCTATCTAACTCTACTCCTTCTCTATTCTTCCTGTCATAGGAACAAAGAAACATCCCCCCTCTTCCCTCTTTATAAGTTTTCCATCCCTCTTCTCAAATACTGTAAGGGTCTGCATCTCCCCCTCCTCTCCAATGGGTGCTACTATCCTCCCCCCTTCTGCAAGCTGTTCTTTTAAAGGATTGGGAAGCCGAGGGGCTGCGCAGGTTATTATGATTCCATCAAAGGGTGCCTTCTCAGGCCAGCCTAAGTATCCATCCCCACACTTGACCCATACATTATCATAACCAAGCTCTTTAAGCCTCTTCTCTGCAGACTTTGCTAAGGAGGGGATTATCTCTATGGTATAGACCTCCTTTGCTAAGAGGGAGAGGATGGCTGCCTGATAACCGGAGCCTGTCCCTATCTCCAGTACCCTCTCATCCCCTTTCAGTTTTAAGAGCTCTGTCATCACTGCGACCATATAGGGCTGGGATATTGTCTGCCCCTCCCCTATGGGAAGGGGATAGTCCCCGTATGCCTCCCTTCTATAGGACTTGGGAACAAAGAGATGCCGTTTAACCTTTCTAAAGGCATCAAGAACCCTCTTATCCTTTATCCCCCTTGACTCCAGCTGGGTCTTGACCATCCATTCCCTCTCTTTTGAAAAATTATCCCCCTTGGAGAATAATCCACAGGAGAAGAGTATAGGGAATAACACTATAAACCTTTTCACTTAGAACCTATAAGTTTCAAGAACTCCTCCTCATCTATAATCTTTACTCCAAGTGCTTTAGCCTTTGTCCACTTGGAGCCAGGGTTCTCCCCTGCCACCACATAGTCTGTCTTTTTACTCACCGAGGATGTAACCTTACCTCCCAAGGAGGTTATGAGTTCAGTAGCCTCTGGTCTTGTCCATCTCTTAAGGGTCCCTGTCAGGACAAAGGTCTTTCCTGATAGGGGTTTTGGTCTCTTCTTCTCCTTCTCCTTTTTAAATCTAAGACCTGCCTTCTTTAGTCTATTTATAAGGGCAACATTCTTTGGGTCCTTAAAGAAGTTTATCACACTCTCAGCCAGAACCCCTCCCTCCCCGGGAATCTGGGCAATCTCCTCATAGGAGGCAGACATAAGTCTATCTATGCTCCCAAAAGTATCTGCAAGGGCTTGGGCTGCCTTTGTCCCTACCCATCTTATACCTAAGGCGAAGAGGACCCTATCAAAGGGTCTCTCTTTACTCTTCTCAATGGCTCTCAATAGATTCTCAGAGGACTTCCTTCCCATCCTCTCCAAACCCATAAGGTCTTCAAGCTTCAATTCGTATATATCTGCAAGGTTCTTTACCAGTCCATTATCCACAAGCTGTTCTACAAGGGCACTACCCATCCCTTCTATATCCATAGCATTCCTGGATGCAAAGTGCTGGATTCTCCTCTTTATCTGGGATGGGCAGTTGATGTTTATACATCTCCAGGCTACCTCTCCCTCTGGTCTGTATATCCTCCCCCCACAGACAGGACATCTCTTGGGCATCTTGAATACAACCTCCTTCCCTGTCCTCTTCTCCTTCACTACCTTCACCACCTTAGGTATCACCTCCCCACCCTTTTCAATGATGACCGTATCCCCTATCCTTATATCCTTCCTTCTTATCTCATCCTCATTATGGAGGGTGGCTCTGGAGATGGTAGAGCCGGAGAGGGGAGTTGGTTTAAGGATAGCAACAGGGGTAACCACTCCTGTCCTTCCCACCTGGAGGGCAATATCTATTATCTTTGTGGTAGCCTGGCGTGCGGGATACTTATAGGCCACAGCCCATCTCGGGGATTTTATGGTGCTACCCAGGGCTTCCCTCTGAGAAAAATCGTCCACCTTCACTACCATCCCATCCACCTCAAAGGGTAAATCGTCCCTCTTCCCTTCCCATTCCTTACAGTAATCTATCACTTCGCCAATAGAATCAAACCTCTTGAAATAGGGAATCACTTTAAATCCTATATCCTTTAAGGCGAGAAGGAGTTTATAATGGGAGCTATACTTCTCTGTAGGTGGTAGGGGGACAGTATGGATAAATATATCCAGCCTTCTCTTTGCCACCTCTCTTGGGTCCTGGAGCTTAAGACTACCAGCAGCCGCATTCCTGGGATTGGCAAAAAGGGGCTCACCCCTCTCCTCTCTCTCTATATTAAGTTCCTCAAACTGCTTCTTGGTAAGGAATACCTCCCCCCTTACCTCCACATTAAGAAAGGCTGGGTCTTCTTTTAAGAGAACTAAGGGGACTGTCCTGATAGTCCTTATATTCTGGGTAATATCATCACCCTGAATCCCATTCCCTCTTGTAGCACCCTGGACAAGCCTACCTTTCTCATATCTCAAGGCAACAGCCACCCCATCCACCTTTGGCTCTACCACATACTTCACCCCCCCAACCACCTTTTTTACCCTTGTATCAAACTCCTTAAGCTCATCATAGGAATAGGTATTATCAAGGCTGAGCATCGGAATTTTGTGCCTGACAGTGGGAAACTCCTTTAAAGGTTCTCCACCCACCCTCTGAGTAGGAGAGTCAGGGGTGATAAACTGGGGAAATTCTCTCTCCAGTTTCTCCAACCTCTTTAAAAGCATATCATACTCATAGTCTGATATTACAGGGTCGTTTAGGACATAATACCTATAGTTATGGTAGTTTATCTCCTTTCTAAGTCTCTCTATCTCCCTCTTCGCATCCTCCAACCTCATACTTATATTTATTAGAAAAAGTCTCTTTTGTCAACCCTTGGGTTTCTTGGAAAGCTACAGAAGAAGATTGACATAAAAGAAAATTTTTATATCCTTATATAGATGGTCTATAGAGTAGAAGTCTTGAAAAGGAAGAGAGACCCTGAGGCATCATCCCTCAAGCATAAACTGAAGGAGCTGGGTATATCAGGACCTGTGGAGGTTCAAATCGTGAGGGTCTATTTCTTAAACACCCCTCTCCCAAAGTCTAAGGTAGAGGAGATAGCCAGAGGAATCCTCTCAGATTCTGTAACTGAGGAGTATAAACTCCAGAGGATAGACTTGGGTCCTGGTTATGATATAGAGGTATGGTATAACCCAGGAGTGACAGACCCATCGGCTGAAAGTATTGAGAAGGCTCTCAGGGATGCCAATTATAGAGTAGAGGGGGTAAGGACTGCAAAGAGATACCATTTCAAGGGCAAGATAACCAGGCAGGATATAAAGAGGGTTAGTCAGAGACTTTTGTATAACCCTCTTATTCAGCATCCCCATCACAAAGGGGAATCCCCTTTCTCCTCACCTCCTCCCTATAGGTTCTATATCCGGCAGGTAAAGATAACAGAGAAGTCTGATAGGGCTCTTTTGAATCTATCAAGGAAGCACCAGTTGAGTCTTACCCTGGAAGAGATGAGGGCTATCCAGAATTACTATAGGTCTCTGAATAGAGAACCTACCGATATTGAGCTGGAGACCTTTGCCCAGACCTGGTCTGAACATTGTAAGCATAAGACCTTTAGAGGAGAGATAGATTATGAGGGGGAGGTAATTACAGACCTTCTGAAGTCTACCATTTTTAAGGTCACTGAGGAGTTAAACCCCCCTTGGTGTCTCTCTGTATTTAAGGACAACTCAGGAGTGATAGAGTTTGATAATCAGTGGGCTATCTCCTTTAAGGTAGAGACCCATAATCACCCTTCTGCCTTAGAACCCTATGGAGGAGCAGCCACAGGGATAGGAGGGGTGATAAGGGACTGCTTAGGGGTAGGGAGAGGGGCAAAGCCTATTATGAACACAGACATCTTCTGCTTCGCCCCTCCCAACTTCCCTTATGAGAAGGTGCCTAAGGGGGTGCTCCATCCAAAAAGGGTCCTAAAAGGGGTAGTATCTGGGGTAAGGGACTATGGGAATAGAATGGGCATACCTACAGCCAATGGGACCCTCTATTTTGATGAGGGGTTCCTCTGTAACCCCCTTGTCTTCTGTGGCACCTTAGGGATTATGCCCAAGGATATGGTAGAGAAAGAGATAAAGCCTGATGACCTGATTGTGCTTGTGGGAGGAAGGACAGGCAGGGATGGTATTCATGGGGTCACCTTTGCCTCTACCCAGCTTACAAGGGAATCAGAGGAGGTCTCCTCCTCTGCTGTTCAGATAGGGAACCCCATAGAGGAGAAGAAACTCACAGACCTTATCTTAGAGGCAAGGGATAGAGGACTCTTTAATGGAATTACCGACTGTGGTGGAGGGGGACTCTCCAGTGCTATAGGAGAGATGGTGGCACCCCTTGGTGGTATTGTAGAACTGGACAGGGTTCCATTAAAATATGAGGGGCTCTCCTATACTGAGATATGGATATCTGAATCCCAGGAGAGGATGGTCCTATTCCTTCCAGAGAATAGATGGAAGGAGTTTGAGAAACTTGCAAAGAGGTATGAGGTAGAGGCAACTCCAATAGGAAGAGTTGGTAGGGATAAGACCCTTATCCTCAAGTATAAAGAGAAGGAGGTGGGAAGGATAGATTTAGACTTCCTTCATAAGGGATGGCCAAGGATAAGGAAGAAGGCAGTCTCTCCTAAACCCCCTTGTGAGAGGATAGACCTGCCAGGATTTAAAAACCTCTCTCCTATCCTCTTAGAGATTCTCGGCTCCTTCAATGTAGCAAGCAAGGAGTGGATAGTCCGCCAGTATGACCATGAGGTTCAGGGAACTTCAGTAATAAAACCCCTTGTAGATGATGATATTCCAAACGATGCTACAGTGATAAAACCTATAAAATATTCAGATAGGGGCGTTGTCATATCCTGCGGGATAAAACCGAGGTATGGACTCTTAGACCCATACTGGATGGCTGCCTCTTCAATTGATGAGGCATTGAGGAATCTCATTGCCGTAGGTGGTTCCCTTAAAAGAGTAGCTCTCTTAGACAACTTCTGTTGGGCAAGCCCTGATGACCCTGAACAGTTGGGAGGGCTGGTAATGGCAGCAAGAGCCTGTTATGATATAGGAATCGGCTATAAGACCCCTTTTATCTCAGGTAAGGATAGCCTTTATAATGAATTTAAGACAGAGAACGGAAGAACCATCCCTATACCCCCTACCCTCCTTATATCTGCGGTGGGTATAATAGAGGATGTAAAGAAGACTATAACTATGGATATAAAGAGTGAAGGCTCCTATATCTATATTTTAGGGCTTACCTATGAGGAGCTGGGTGGGTCTGAATATTTGAGAATCTTCAACTCCTTAAAAGGCAGAGTTCCCAGGGTAGACCCTGTGAGGGGAAGGAGGTTGATGTCAGCCCTATCTTCAGCCATTCGCAGAGGACTTGTTCTATCCTGTCATGACCTCTCTGAGGGAGGACTGGGTATAGCTATCGCTGAAATGGTTATGGGAGGAGATAAAGGGGTTGAGATTCACCTCTCATCCATCCCCTTGGGTGAGGAGATAGAGAGGGATGACTTTATCCTCTTCTCAGAATCTAACACAAGATTTCTTGTAGAGATAGAGAAGAAGCATCAGAAGGAGTTTGAAGAGATTATGAAAAGATGTGACTTCTCTATAATAGGAGAGACAGATAATAGCCAGAGGTTAAGAATATACGACAGGGGAGGGAGGAAGATAATAGACCTCTCCACAGCAAGATTGAAGAAGGTATGGAAGGAGGGTCTTTCAAGATGGTTGGAATAATTCTCATCTCTCTTATCTTCATCAATTATGAAGATGGGCTTAACCCCTCACAGAGAAGTCTGTATAATACTCAACAAATACCTCTAAAATCCATAGTCTCTCCAAGCCCTAAAACAGAGAAGGAGGAAGATAAGTGGTTTGGTAAAGATAAGTTCTGGCATTGGGCGATGAGCTTTACCCTTGTAGGCTCCTCTTATCATTTCATTCATTGCAGGCTTGGTAAAGAGGAGACAGAGGCTACAACCATCTCTCTATCCTTTACCTTAAGCTGTGGTTTAGCAAAGGAGTTATATGACTCAAGGTCTCCAAGGGGGAGATTCAGTATAAAAGACTTTATCTATGACCTCTTAGGGATAGCAACAGGATATCTTGTGTTTATAAGATAAAAGACTCAGTCCTATGATGAAGACTGTCGTCACAACTTTAGACTGCAACTGTTCCTTCAACTTTAACATCGCAACTCCTCTTTTCTCTCAAAGAGAATATCTTCGTAAGCTCCCTACTCAATAGAACTTTCCTTATTCCCCACCCTGAAAGTTGCTATTTTGAAGTTGCAACCACACTGCCTTGACAAGGATGTAGATTGATAATATGTTAACCAAAAGGGGTGTTTATGCAAGTTTATTCTCTTAATAAGGGAGAAGGTGGTAGTTCTAAAATAGGAGGGAGATATGAGAAGGTCTGTGTTAGGACTTTTAGTCCTGACATCTCTGCTTTATAGTCTTAACTGGCAGATAGAGACTGTAGAAGAGGAGCCTGTGGGTGGATTCTCTTTTGCCCTTGATAGGCAGGGTTGCCCCTGGATACTCTTTGGAAGAGACTCGGTCCTGTATCTAAAGCATAAGGATAGTAATGGGTGGAAGACTGAGGTAATAGATACAACAGGGGTTGAGAGCCCCCGGATATCCATCAATGGGGGTGAGATATGGGTCGCTCAGGGAGGATATTGGGGTTTGTGGGCATACCATAAGGAAGGAGACGGTTGGTCTAAAACCTTAGTAGATTCAAAGGGTGGAGAGCTGGACTTGGCGGTAGACTCTAAAGGGCTCCCTCATATATGCTATATCAGGTGGATAGAGTCAGGTAAATACATCAGGTATGCAACAATAAAGGAAAATCTCTGGATGACAGAATATATAGACACCTCCTGGGTTTTC